>JAGWTL010000315.1 GCA_028869035.1 Burkholderiales bacterium
TCGTGGTGGACGCCGGCCACAAGAGCCACGCCATCGAATCGGGCCTGCCGCGCATGCACGGCGAGGCGCTGGAAGCCACGGGCTGCAGCGACGAACACACCACCCTGCGCGCCACGGGTTCCGCCCCGCTGCCCGCGCTGGGCAGCACACTCTGGCTCATCCCCGGCCACTGCGACCCCACGGTCAATCTGCACGACTGGCTCATCGGTGTACGCGGCGGCCTGTTGGCCGGCAGCGTGACCGAGCTCATCCGGGTGGACGCGCGCGGCTGTCTGGAGTGATCTCGACGAAGGATCAATGAATGTCAGATGTAAGACCTGGCCCCAATTTCCTCGCCATGATGCTCCCCTCAACCTCCCTCTTCTTGTTATTGATTCCCTGTTTTCTTTTGGCGACATTAAACTCTTGCAAGTACATGAGCCATGCGATTCCATATGACATGACAGCAAAAACCGCAGCTGAGTAAAGGGAAATCTCGACCCCGACAACAAATCGGAAAAGTAAATCTGCAGCGGCTCCGTACGCTGGCGGCAATAGATGCCAGATTCTTCGTGTATGCCAGTTCAGTGCGGAAACAACTGCTGCCAGAACCCCGACGCCAAAGACGGCAACTACGACAAGTGTCGTATACATGTTTAGAACATTGACTTGACTACACCGAATGCTGGATCCATCCCATTCACTGCACCCGCATTTGACCCACCCGCACCCGTCTTGGCAATAGGCCGCATATCAGGGTAGACACGCAATTACCTGGGAGCAACTTGACCGTAGCATCGGCACCATGAGCCCCAGCCAGATCATCGTCCTCGCCACCCCCGTTTTCCTGCTGCTGATCGCCGTTGAATACGCCTGGGGCGTCGCGAAAGGCCGCAACACCTACCGCCTCAACGACGCCGTCAACAGCATCGGCCTGGGCATGCTGAGCCAGATCAGCGCCGTGCTCACGCGCCTGCTGCGTGTGGGCATCTACACCGCGGTCTACAGCTGGGTCGCGCTTTGGCACAACGAGCCCTTCTGGATGAGCTGGCATGGCTGGGTCATCGCCCTGGTGTTCTACGACTTCTGCTATTACTGGCTGCACCGCGCCGGCCACGAGGTGGCGGTGTTCTGGGCCGCGCACGTGGTGCACCACCAGAGCCAGGACTACAACCTCTCCACCGCGCTGCGCCAAACCTCCAGCGGCGCCTTCCTCGGCTGGCTCTTTTACCTGCCCATGGCCCTGGCCGGCGTGCCGCCCCTGGTCTTCGGCGTGGTGGCGCTGATCGACCTGCTCTACCAGTTCTGGGTGCACACCGAACACGTGGGCAAGCTGGGCTGGTTCGACCGCTGGTTCTGCAGCCCTTCCAACCACCGCGTGCACCACGCCGTGAACGACCGGTATGTGGACCGCAACTACGGTGGCATCCTCATCGTCTGGGACCGGCTCTTCGGCAGCTTCAAGGAAGAAGACGAGCGCTGCGTCTACGGCACACGCAGCCCGCTGGACAGCTGGGACCCGCTCTGGGCCAATGCCGAGGTCTACTGGGGCCTGCTCAAGGACAGCTGGCACGCGCGGTCGTGGGCCGACAAGCTGCGCGTCTGGTTCAAGCCGCCGGGCTGGCGGCCGGCCGATGTGGCCCAGCGTTTTCCCAAACCCGCCTTCCAGATCGAAGGCCTGCAGCGTTACGACCCGCCGGCCACCCGCGCTGTGCAATGGTTCGGCGGCCTGCATTTCCTGGGTTTGCTGGGTGGCGTAGTGCTCTTCCTCTGGCACGCCGACCGCCTGCCCCTGGCACAGTCCGTCGTCTGGCTGGCCGCCTTGAGCACCGTGCTCTGGTGCACGGGCGCCGTGCTGCAGGGTCGCCTGTCCATGCTGGAGGTGCTGTTCATCGAAGCGGCGGCCCTGTCCACGGCCTGCGCGGCCAACGGCCTGCTGGAACTGCACCGCCTGTTCAAACCCTTGACGATGCTGGTTGCTATTATTTTGATAGCAAACGCGATGCGCCGTTCATCCATCGGCCTGGGCGGCGCCGGCCTCTTGCTGCTGGCCCTGGCCGGCTCGCTGGCGGGTGATGTCTTTCTGATGTTCCCGGGCTATTTCATCCCCGGCCTGGTGAGTTTCCTCTGCGCCCATCTGGCCTATATCGCCCTCTTCAAGCGCGGGCAATCCTGGTTCCCGAGCCGACCGGCCCTGCTCATCCCCCTGGGTTTCGGCGCGCTCATGTACGCCGTGCTGTGGACCGGCGGCCTGCCAGTGGGCCTGCGCGGCCCGGTGGCGGCCTATGTGCTGGTGATCGCGCTGATGGCGGCCCAGGCCATAGGCCGCGCGACGGTGCTGAAGAAGCAGGGCGCCCTGTGGGTGGCCATCGGCGCGGGGTTTTTCATGCTCAGCGACACGCTGCTGGCGCTCAACAAGTTCGTGTCGCCGCTGCCGCTCTCGCAACTCTGGGTGCTGTCCACCTACTACGTGGCCCAGGTGCTGATCGTGCGCGGCATGCTCAGTCGTCGCTGACCTCGACCAGCTTCTCGGATTTCGAGAGCACCCAGGCTACGATGAAACCGGCCGAGAAGGCCTGCTGCCGGGTCACCAGCGGGCTGTCGGTGAACACCGCGCCGCCCAGGTCGTCCCATTTCACGAAGGCCCCCAGCCGCATATCGCCGATCCGCCGGCCCGTCGAGATGATAAACTGCTTGCCGGCCGCGCCGCCCGAAGCGCTGTAGGCCGGGCGCGTGGCCGTGGCGTATTGCGGTGCCACGTCGTAGAAATAGGCGTGGTAGGCCCGGTCGCCATAGAGCCAGCCGGCCGACAGGCCCAGGCTCCAGCCGCTTTGCGCCACGTTCTTGAGGTCCAGGCTGAGCTTGGGATGGAACAACCAGCCCACCTGCTCGAAGCGGCCGAAGTTCACGGCGAAGACCGAGCGCACAGGCAGTTCCAGATCCAGGTTGGTGTGGCGTTTCCCGCCGTAATACATATGCCACTTGAGCGCGGGCCCCACCTCCACCGTCGGGTCCAGATCGGGCATGTCGCGCCGCGCCTCGCTGTCCTTGCTGCTCACGGGGGTGGAGCCGTTGACACTGATGTCCAGCTCGACACGCTCACCCCGGTAGAGCAGGCCGCGCATGCGGTCGCGGTCTACCTGCAGCACCTCGCCACGGTACTGCACATAGGGCGTGGGCAGCAGGTAGGTGCGCCGCTCGGTTGCGCCGCGGTACAGCGGCAGGTCCACGCCGGCCAGGCCGGCACCCAGTTCCCACTGGGGCTTGAGTTCAGCCTGCACCGGCAGGGCTATCACCAGGGCCAGCAGCCCTCCCGCAAGACATTTCATCGTTTCACCACCTCGTCGCGCGCAATGCGCCCATCCACCAGTTCCACCACGCGGTCACAGCGCGCCGCCAGGCGCGGGTCGTGCGTGACCACCACAAAAGACGTGCCGCGTTCGGCGTGCATGCGCCGCAACAGAGAAAACACCTCGTCCGAAGAGGCCGTGTCCAGATTGCCCGTGGGCTCGTCGGCCAGCACCAGGGCCGGGTTCATGACCAGG
>JAGWTL010000316.1 GCA_028869035.1 Burkholderiales bacterium
CCTGCAAACCGGCCAGCCGGCTTGCCCGGCTGACTGAAAACCAGTGATACTGCGCGCTCGCGCGCCTTCTCCACCCACTCCTCCTCCATTCCTGTCTCATGAGCCTCCACCACAAACTCCTGCAACGTGCCGCCGAACACAACCCCATCCGCATCGGCCTGATCGGCGCCGGGAAATTCGGTTCCATGTACCTGGCCCAGGTGCCCCGCATGCCCGGCGTGCATCTGGTGGGCATCGCCGATCTGTCGCCCGACACGGCCCGCGCCAATCTGGCGCGCGTGGGCTGGAAGCCCGAACAGGCGCAGGCGGCCTCGGCCGCCGAAGCCCTGAAGAACGGCAGCACCTGGATCACCGATGACTGGCGGGCCGTGGTGAGCCACCCCCAGATCGACCTCATCGTGGAGTGCACGGGCAACCCGATTGCCGCGGTCGATCACATCCTCGAAGCCTTTGTCCAGGGCAAGCACGTGGTGAACGTCACCGTGGAAGCCGACGCCTTCTGCGGCCCCCTGCTGGCACGCAAGGCGGCCCAGGCGGGCGTGGTGTACTCGCTCGCCTATGGGGACCAGCCGGCCATGATCTGCGACCTGGTGGACTGGGCCCGGACCTGCGGCTTCCCGGTGGTGGCGGCCGGCCGGGGCCACAAGTGGCTGCCCCACTTCTGCGAATCCACGCCCGAGACGGTCTGGGGCTACTACGGCCTCACGCCCGAGCAGGCCGTGCGCGGGGGCCTCAACCCCAAGATGTTCAACAGCTTTCTCGACGGCTCCAAACCCAGCATCGAGAGCACGTCCGTCTCCAACGCCACCGGCCTGGCCGTGCCGAGCAACGGACTGCTCTACCCGCCGGCCAGCGTGGAAGACATCCCCTTCGTGACGCGGCCGCGCAGCGAGGGCGGGGTGCTCGAGAAAAAGGGGATGGTGGAAGTGATTTCCTCCCTGGAAACCGACGGCCGCCAGATTCCCTACGACATCCGCATGGGCGTGTGGGTGACGGTGGAGGCCGAAACCGAGTACATCAAGAACTGCTTCGAGGAATACAACGCCCACACCGATCCGAGCGGGCGTTATTTCACCCTCTACAAGCGCTGGCATCTGATCGGGCTGGAGGTCGGCGTGTCGGTGGCCAGCGTGGCCTTGCGCGGCGAGCCCACGGGGGTGGCCATCGGCTGGAACGCCGACGTGGTGGCCACGGCCAAGCGCGACCTGAAGCCGGGCGACATGCTCGACGGCGAAGGCGGCTACACGGTCTGGGGCAAGCTGATGCCGGCATCGGCCTCACAGCAGCTGCGCGGCCTGCCCCTGGGCATGGCCCACAACGTGAAGGTGGTGCGCCCGGTGAAAAAAGGGCAGTCCCTGAGCTGGGACGACGTGGCCATGGACACCAGCACGCACGCCTACAAGGTGCGGCACGAGATGGAATCGATGTTCGCGCGCTGAGCGCGCGAACATCGCCCCCCGTGCAGGAGCAGAAAATGGTCGTGCGTGGGAGGGCATGACGCGCCAGTTCGCCCGGCTGCGGAAAACCGCCGAAATCGTGGAGGGTGCGCGGTTTGTCCATGCCCTTGAGCCATCAGCCGCCTGTAAGCCAGTGCACCGAAATGCAGAGGATGAGCCGCGGCGGCGCTGCGCATGGCGTTTCCAGTCAGAAAGCTGACGGCACGGCCCAAGACCGTGGCAAGAACGAGACGCCGCTGCATGGATCGATTGTTGCCTTGGCGGCCATCAGGGGCCAGGTCTAGGTGCAATTACCCAGACCGGGCGGCCGCACAACTGCTATATTGCATTGCAGCAATCCGCTGAAAGCGAGAGCCTCTCATGCTGTACCAGCTTTATGAAACCCAGCGCTCCCTGATGGAGCCTTTTGCCGATCTGGCGCAGACCACGGCCAAGGCCTTCAACAACCCGCTGTCGCCACTGGCCCACCTGCCCCATGCACAGCGCATGGCGGCCGGATACGCCCTGCTGCACCGCCTGGGCAAGGACTATGAAAAGCCGGAGTTCGGCATCCGCACCGTGGGCGTGGACGGCGTCAACGTGGCCATCCACGAGCGCGTGGAACTGGACAAGCCCTTCTGCGAGTTGCGCCGCTTCAAGCGTTTCAGCGACGACCCGGCCACCCTGACCCGGCTCAAGGCCCAGCCCGTGGTGCTGATCGTGGCGCCGCTCTCGGGCCACTACGCCACGCTGCTGCGCGACACGGTGCGCACCATGCTCAAGGACCACAAGGTCTACGTCACCGACTGGAAAAACGCGCGCATGGTGCCGCTCTCCCAGGGAGAGTTCCATCTGGACGACTACGTCAACTACGTGCAGGAGTTCATCCGCCACCTCCAGCACGCATACGGCAACTGCCACGTGATGAGCGTGTGCCAGCCCACCGTGCCCGTGCTGGCAGCGGTGTCCCTGATGGCCAGCCGCGGCGAAACCACGCCCCTGAGCATGACCATGATGGGCGGCCCCATCGACGCCCGCAAGTCGCCCACCGCGGTGAACAACCTGGCGATGAACAAGAGCTTCGAGTGGTTCGAGAACAACGTGATCTACCGCGTTCCGAGCAACTTCCCCGGCGCCGGCCGGCGTGTGTACCCGGGCTTCCTGCAGCACACCGGCTTCGTGGCGATGAACCCCGACCGCCACCTGACGGCCCACTACGACTACTTCCTGGACCTGATCCGCGGTGACGACGAGTCCACCGACCAGCACCGCCAGTTCTACGACGAGTACAACGCGGTGCTGGACATGCCGGCCGAGTACTACCTGGACACCATCCGGATCGTGTTTCAGGAATTCGCGCTGGTCAAGGGCACCTGGGAAGTGCGCAATCCCGAAGGCAAGAAGGAGCCGGTGCGTCCGCAAGACATCACCACCACCTCCCTGCTGACCATCGAGGGCGAGCTCGACGACATCTCTGGTTCGGGCCAGACCCGCGCGGCACAAGACCTGTGCGCAGGCATCCCGGCCAAGAACAAGAAGCACTACGATGTGGTCGGCGCCGGTCACTACGGCATCTTCTCGGGCCGTCGCTGGCGCGAGTTCGCCTACCCGGAAATCCGCTCCTTCATCCTGGCTCACAACAAGGTGGAAGCGACGACGCAAGGCAAGGCGCTCAAGGGCATCGCCGCCTGATCCATCCCGGGCTTGTACACTGCGGCGCCATCATGGACGCCGAACAGATCAACGCCCTCCTGCCGCAGACGCAATGCACGCGCTGCGGCTTTCCTGATTGTGAAGGCTACGCCCAAGCCATTGCCCGAGGCGAAGCCGGCATCAACCAGTGCCCACCGGGTGGCGCGGAAGGCGTGAAACGACTGTCCCAGTTGACGGGCCTGCCCGAAGTCCCGTTGAGCGAAGCGCACGGTGCAGAGGGCCCGCGCGCGCTGGCCGTCATCGACGAAGCCTGGTGCATCGGTTGCACCTTGTGCATCAAGGCCTGCCCGGTGGACGCCATCATCGGCACCAACAAGCACATGCACACGGTCAT
>JAGWTL010000317.1 GCA_028869035.1 Burkholderiales bacterium
ACGATGCCGGTGTAGCCCAGCAGCAGGTCAAAGCTGGCCACCAGCACAATGAAGACCAGCACCTTGGCCGCCACACCCAGCGCCTTCACGCCCGGGAACAGAAAAGGGGCCAAAGCCAGCCCCAGCAACACCGCCAGCAGCATCCAGGCCAGCAGCCGGCTGGCCGGGCGGTCATGGGAGATGAGTCGTTCGAGCATGGCAGACAGCCTCAGCGGTTGACCACGGGGTACACCCCTTGCGGGCGCCACAGCAGCACCGCTGCCATCAACGCGATGTTGGAAAACAGCGCCAGCTTGGGCAGTACAAAACCGGTGTAGTTGGCCATCAGGCCCACCAGCAGCGCACCGATCAGGGCGCCACCGGTCGAGCCCAGACCGCCGATGATGATGACGATGAAGATCAGCACATTGACCTGCGCGCCAATCTGCGGCGTCACGTTCTGCTGGTAAAGGCCCCACATCACACCGCCCAGGCCGGCCAGCGCACTGCCCGCCACGAACACGCCCACAAACAGGCGCCGGATGCGGTAGCCCAGCGACTCCACCATCTCGCGGTCCTGCACGCCGGCACGGATCAGCAGGCCGATCTTGGTGCGGCCGAGCACCCACATCTGGCCGGCGAAGATCGCCAGACCCACCACCACAGCCAGCAGGCGGTATTTTTCGATGGCGGCCTCACCCCAGAACACCGAGCCGCGCATGGCTTCGGGCAGCGGCAGCGCGATCTGCAGCGGACCCCAGATCACCTTGATCAGCTCCTCGCCGATGATCATGCCGCCCATGGTGATGAGGATCTGCTTGAGGTGCTGGCCATAGACCGGGCGCACGATGAAACGCTCGAAAGCCAGGCCGATCGCGCCGGCCGCGAGCATGGCCACCACCATGGCCGGCAGCACAGCCACGAGATTGCGCCAGAGCTCCTGCGAACCGGTCCAGTCACCCATCATCCCCAGCACACTGGTGGCCACGAAGGCGCCCAGGGCAATGAAGACGCCGTGACCGAAATTGAGCACGTCCATCAGGCCGAAGACCAGGGTCAGGCCCGAGGCGATGATGAAAACGATCATGCCCATGGCCAGGCCTGCCACCGTCAGCGTGAGCCAGGTCGAGCCCGAGCCGATCAGCGGCAGCGCCGCCAGCGCCAGCACGGGCACCAGCAGCAGAGGCTTGGTGTCGAAGTTTTTCATGGTACCCCCACGCTTGTCACTGCGTGCACTGCGCTGCCCCCCGAGTGGGCGCTCGCGCCTTGGGACGGCCCTGCGGCGCTCATCTTCATAGCGCCAGCCCCAGCAGCGACTGCTGCAGTTCCTCGTCACCGGCCAGGGCTTGCATGGCGCCGGCATGGACCACACGGCCGTTGTCCATGACCGCCACGCTGTCGCCCAGGCGTTTGGCGAAGTTGATGTTCTGCTCGACCAGCAGGATGGTCACACCCCCGGCCTTGAGCTGCTGGAAGGCCGCGATCATGTTGTCGATCATCACGGGTGCCAGCCCCTTGCTGGGCTCGTCCACGATCAGCAGGCGGCGCGGCTCGACGATGGCGCGCGAGACCGCCAGCATCTGCTTCTGCCCGCCCGAGAGCTTGCCGGCCGGATGGTTCCAGAACTTCTCCACCGCCGGGAAGAGCTTGAAGATCCACTGCAGACGTTCTTCATCCATGTCGGCGGCGCGGCGCGCCTGGCGCGCGGCCAGCAGCATGTTTTCCTTGACCGTGAGGTCGGCGAAGATGCCCATGTTCTCGGGCACGTAGGCGATGTCCCGTGCGGCGATCGCCGGTGTCGGCAGAGCCGTGATGTCCTGGCCGTCGAAAGTGATGCGGCCGGCCGAGGCGCGCCACAGGCCCATGATGGTGCGCAGCGTGGTGGTCTTGCCGGCGCCATTGCGCCCCAGCAGCAGGGTCAGCTGGCCGCGTGGAACTCGCAGGTCCACACCGTGCAGGATGTGATAAGCCCCAATGTGCGTCTGTACGCCTTCGAGAGTCAACAAGCTGTCGCTCATGCCGGCTCCTTGGCGACGCCCAGATAAGCCTGTTGCACCACGGGCGAAGCGATCACCGTGGCCGGCTCGCCATCCGCCACCAGCGCGCCGTTGTGCAGCACGATGATGCGGTCGGCCAGCTCACGCACCACATCCATCTTGTGCTCGACCAGCAGGATGGTCTTGCTCTTGTCCTGCTTGAGCTGATGGATCAGGTTCAGGATCACCGGCGCCTCGTCATGGCCCATGCCGGCGGTGGGTTCGTCGAACATATACACCTGCGGATCCAGCGCCATCAGCAACGCCACCTCGAGCTTGCGCTGGTCCCCGTGCGGCAGGCTGGCCACCGTCACGTCCTGCTGATGGGCCATGGCCACCGAAACCAGGATCTCGTGCGCGCGCGCCATCAGGGGCGCGTGGTCGCTCCAGATGCTCCACAGGTTGAGGCCGCGGCGGTGCGGGCCGTCCAGCGTGGCCTGCACCGCCAGGCGCACGTTCTCCAGCACGCTGAGGTTGGGAAACAGATTGGTCAACTGGAAGGCCCGCCCCAGGCCGGCACGCGTGCGCGCCGAGGCCGACAGATTAGACAGGTCCTGCCCACCCAGCAGCACCCTCCCCTCGGAAGCTGTCAGCTGCCCCGAGATCAGATTGAAATAGGTGGTCTTGCCCGCCCCGTTGGGGCCGACGATGGCCGTCAAGGTGCCTGGCGCGAAGGTGCACGAGACGGCGTTGACCGCCACGTGCCCACCGAAGCGGACCGTGAGATTTCTGGTTTCCAGCATGAAGTCAGTTCCCCATAGTTGGGGAGATTGAATGGGGAAGCGGCGTAGCGAGCGGCTGCCCGGCTAGGCGGACGGAGCGCAGCAACCGGAACGTACTTGCGGTACGTGAGGATTGCGAGCACCGCCCAAGGACGCCGGGCGGCCGCGCACTAGCCGAGCACCCATTCAACGGTTGTTGCGGATCGGGACGACCATCTCTTCCGGCTTGATCTCATGGATCAGCTCGGGCACACCCCAGGCAAAAGCCGGATCGGCCTTGATCTTGAAGTGGTACATGCTCTGCATGGCCTGGTGGTCTTCCTTGCGGAAGGTCATCTTGCCCTTGGGCGTGTCGAAGCTCATGCCTTCCATGGTCTTGATCAGCGTATTGGTGTTGGTGTCGCCATTGGTCTTCTTGAGCGCCGTGACCACGGCCATGGCCGCGCTGAAACCGCCGGCCGTAAAGAAGTCCGGCGGGGTCTTGAACTGCTTGTAATGCTGGGCCACCAGGGCCTCGTTCACAGGGTTCTTCGGGATGCCGAAGTAGTAATAGGCCGCACCCTCCATACCCGGGAACTGCTTGTAGGCCACCATGGCCGGCAGGATGTTGCCGCCCGTGGCGATCTCGATGCCATGGCGCTTGAGGTCCATGTCGGCGATCTTGAAGGGGTTGCCACCGGCCCAGATGATGAAGATGATC
>JAGWTL010000021.1 GCA_028869035.1 Burkholderiales bacterium
ATGTTAGTCGAGAAAAACGTCCCGCTCCAGCCGTACAACACCTTCCGCATCGTCGCCCGGGCCCATACCCTGGTCCGGGTGTTGCAGGAGGCCGACGTGCGCGCCGTGCTGGCCGACCCCGAACTCGGCCCTTCTCCGAAGTTCGTGCTGGGCGGTGGCAGCAATATCGTGCTGACCGGGGACGTGAAGCCGGTGGTGCTCAAGGTGGAGATCATGGGCCGTCGCCAGGTCGGGGAGACGCCCAAGGCCTGGATCGTTGAGGCCGGGGCCGGCGAGAACTGGCATGGTTTTGTGAGCTGGACGCTGGAGCAGGGCTGGCCCGGGCTGGAGAACCTGGCACTCATTCCCGGTACCGTGGGCGCTGCGCCGGTGCAGAACATTGGCGCCTACGGTGTCGAGCTGCAGGACCGGTTCGCGTCGCTTGATGCCATCGACCTGGAAACCGGCCGTGCTTTTACGCTGGATGCCGCGCAATGCGGCTTTTCCTACCGCGACTCGGTGTTCAAGCACGCCGCCGACGGCCGCGCCCCCGGTTTGGGCCTGGCGGGCCGCGCCCTCATCACCCGGGTGCGGCTGGCGCTGCCCAAGGCCTGGAAACCGGTGCTGGGTTATCTGGACCTGGAACGCAAGATGGCCGAGACCGGCATCCACAGCCCCACACCCCGCCAGATCTACGACTGGATCTGCCAGATCCGCCGCGCCAAGCTGCCTGACCCGGCCGTGATCGGCAATGCAGGCAGCTTTTTCAAGAACCCGACCGTGAGCCTCGAGCAATGCGCCGACATCATCGCGCGCGAGCCCAGGATCGTGCATTACCTGCTGGACGACGGCACGGTGAAGCTGGCCGCTGGCTGGCTGATCGACGCCTGTGGCTGGAAGGGCAAGTCCATAGGCCAGGCCGGCGTCTACGAAAAGCAGGCCCTGGTGCTGGTCAACCGCGGCGGCGGTGAGCAGGGCGAGGATGGCAGTGGCCCCCGCGGGGCCACGGGTGGCGAGGTCATGACCCTGGCCAAGGCCATCCAGACCAGCGTCTACGAGCGCTTCGGCATCCGGCTCGAACCCGAGCCGGTGGTGGTCTGAGCCGGCCAGCCTGCCTCAGTTTCCCGTCAGATCGATCTCGCTGAGCGCCCGCTCCAGCGCCGTGCGGCTCGGGGTTTCGATGAAGACACACTGCTTGCCGGTGCGCTTGCAGTGGTCCTTCACGCGCCAGTAGGCGTTGTGGCTGATACAGCCGCTCTGGCAGATCACCAGGTCGGCGGCGGCCAGGGTGGCGTCGAGCAGATTGCTGTTGTCTTCGGCGCCGCCGTCATGGTGCAGGAAACGCGCGCCGGTGTGCTCGATGACCTGGCGGTAGATCGGCACGCTGGCCGTGCGGCCTCCCACACAGAGCACCGAGCGTTTGTCCAGGTCCGGTGCAGCGGCGGGCAATGTCGGCTGAGTTGTGGACTCAGGCCGGTTGGCTTGCAGCCGGGCCTGCAAGGTTTCGGCGCGTTGACGCTGCTGTTGCGCTTCCAGCCGGGCCTGTTGCAGCAGGCGCTTCCGGGCCTGGAGCTCTTCTTCCTGCAAGCGGTTCTGTTGCGCCAGTTCCAGACGCACCGCGAGACCGGGGGCGCTGGCCTGCAGCTGTGCCAGCGTTTCATCCTGCTGGTGCAGACGGGTTTGGGTCTGGACCAGCTCGGCGCGCAGACGCAGGGTTTCGGCCTGCTGCTGCTCCAGCCTGGCGCTGTAGTGGCTGGTCTGCTGCTGGCTGCGCTCCTGCGCGCCGGCCAGTTCGCGCGCCAGGATGGCGTTTTCCTCGTACAGGGTCTCCAGGCGGCTCAGATCGGCGCGTGTCGCCATACCGACCTGGTGCTGCATCATGTGCACCTCGCCCAGGATGCGCTGTTCCAGTTCGGCGTCGCAGCGCGGATGGGTCAGGGCCGCCCACAGGGCGCCGGCCCAGTCGGCGCCGGCGCGGCAGTCATTCCACCAGACACCCAAGGCTTCGGTGCTCTTGAGCTGCTGCGCGGCCCGCAGCACCAGGGCATAGCGGGTTTCGAGTTCCTTGTGCAGGCTTTCGGACAGGGGCGAGCGGCGCCGGCATTCGGTCACGACGGTGCAATGCACTTCGTAGTCGCTGTAGTGGCCCAGCTTGCCCAGGGCCTTTTCGGCCAGCCGGCGCAACTGGGGCAGGGGTAGGCAGACGCCGACGACCGGGCAGTAGGCGTGGCCGTCCAGTTCCCACAGGCGGCGTCGGCGCGAACCGCTGCTGGGCACAGGTACGGCCAGGGGCTGCTCAGTCGCAGTGAGGCCGAGGGGGAGGACGTCCGGTGTGGCTTGGCGTTGGCACATACGTGGCTCCCGCTCAGTGCAGCAGGCCGCCTGGCAGGGCGGCCTGCGGGTCCGAGGCCAGGGTCACGAACGAGGCATCACCGGCCGATTCGGTCACGAGGACCCAGCGTTCGTGCGCACGTGCCATGACCTGGCGCAGGCCGGGGCTGGCATGGGGATGGCCCTTGAGGAAAAACAGATTGGAGACGATCTTGCGTGCCATCATCGTGCGTTGCCGGCTGCTGGGCGCGCCGGTCTCGGCCTGGGGCGTGGCCCAGCAGGTCATGAGCGCGAAGGTACCGGCCACGAGGGATTCGAGGCAGGGCGGGTTCAGCTCGTCATGGGGACAGGACATCGGGTTCCTCCAGAAGGTGGTGGCCATTCGCTGCAATGATTGTAATGAGAATAATTCTCATTACAATCATTGATCCATCTTCTTGATAGGGTCTTGTCCTGGTGGCAGAAAGCAAAAAGCCCGCACGAAGCGGGCCTTTTTTCAGGAGCCGGGCTGAATCACTTCAGCTTGGTTTCCTTGTATTCCACGTGCTTGCGAGCCTTGGGATCAAACTTCATGATCGCCATTTTCTCGGGCATGGTCTTCTTGTTCTTGCTGGTCGTGTAGAAGTGACCGGTGCCGGCCGTGGATTCCAGCTTGATTTTTTCGCGTCCGCCTTTGGTTGCCATGATTCAGCTCCTTAAGCTTGGCCACGTGCGCGCAGGTCGGCGAGCACGGAGTCGATGCCATTCTTGTCGATCAGACGCAGGGCGGCGCCGGAAACGCGCAGACGGACCCAGCGGTTTTCGGTCTCGACCCAGAAACGACGGTATTGCAGGTTCGGCAGGAACCGGCGCTTGGTTTTGTTGTTGGCGTGGGAAACATTGTTCCCGACCATCGGGCCCTTGCCCGTTACTTCACATACGCGTGCCATGAGGACACTTCGCTTTCTTCAAAACGGCCGCCACCTGAGCAGTGGGGGCCTCACCTCGCCAGTAGGGTGGCGGTAACCCATGAGCGCCGGGCAGAACCCGGCAAAGCCATGCATTATATGACGAAATGACGCTCCTCGCTGAGCGCGAGCTTCCATGACGCGGGCCGCGCCTGCATGACCTGGCGTCAGCGTCATTTCGTCATCAAGGCCGCGCCACCAGGCGCGGCGAGGTCATGCCGCCACAGGCGGCGTCATCCCTGGCCTTCCAGGAACCTTTGAGCATCCAGGGCGGCCATGCAGCCGGTGCCGGCGCTGGTGATGGCCTGGCGGTAGACATGGTCCTGCACGTCGCCGGCGGCGAAGACGCCGGGCACCGAGGTCTGGGTGGCAAAACCCTTGAGGCCGCCCTGGGTGACGATGTAGCCGTTTTCCATGGCCAGCTGGCCATGGAAGATCTCGGTGTTGGGGGCGTGGCCGATGGCGATGAAGCAGCCCTTGAGCTCCAGGTCCTCGGTGCTGCCGTCGACGGTGCTCTTGAGGCGGATGCCGGTCACGCCGCTGGCATCGCCCAGCACCTCGTCCAGGGTCCGGAAGGTCTTGAGCACGATCTTGCCGGCCTTGACCTTCTCCATGACCTTGTCGACCAGGATGGGTTCGGCCTTGAACTTGTCGCGGCGATGCACCAGGTAGACCTTGCTGGCGATATTGGAGAGGTAGAGCGCTTCTTCCACGGCGGTGTTGCCGCCGCCGACCACGCAGCAGACCTGGTCTCGGTAGAAGAAGCCGTCGCAGGTGGCACAGCCGGACACGCCGCGGCCCATGAAGGCCGTCTCGGAGGGCAGGCCCAGGTACTTGGCTGAGGCGCCGGTGGCGATGATGAGCGAATCGCAGGTGTAGGTGCCGCTGTCACCGGTGAGGGTGAAAGGGCGCTTGCTGAAATCGACCTGGTTGATATGGTCGTAGACGATCTCGGTCTTGAAGCGTTCGGCGTGGGCCTGGAATCGCTGCATCAGCTCCGGGCCCTGCACGCCTTCGGAGTCGGCCGGCCAGTTGTCAACCTCGGTGGTGGTCATGAGCTGGCCGCCCTGGGCCATGCCGGTGACCAGCACCGGGTTGAGATTGGCGCGGGCTGCGTAGACGGCGGCGGTGTAGCCGGCCGGGCCGGAGCCCAGGATCAGGACCTTGGCGTGTTTGTTCTGCGACATTCTGGAAACCTTGTTTTTTTCGTGAATCTTTTGGTCAATAATCAATAGTGCCGCGTAACGTGCCGCGGTCGGGGGGCTCCCTGAGCCCGCCCAGCCATTGTAAGAACTGATCAACGCACGCGCAGAATGGCCGCTTTATGTCAATGCTGACCAATCAGGATTTGTTGCGCCGGGTTCCGCTGTTTTCCATGCTGTCGGATCAGCAGTTGCAAGCGCTGGCGGCAGCCGTGGTGAAACGGCGCGTCAAGCGCGGCGAGCGCGTGGTGGCGCAGGGCCAGAAGTCCGACGCCCTGTCCATCATTCTCTCGGGTCGCGCGCGTGTGCTCATGACGGACACCGGCAACGGGCGCGAAGTCATCCTGGCCACCCTGCAGACGGGCGACTACTTCGGCGAAATGAGCCTGATCGACAACGACGTGCATTCCGCTTCGGTCGAGGCCGAGACCAAGACCGACGTGCTGGAACTGGGCCGCACCGAATTCCTGCGCAGCCTGGCCGAAAGCGCGCCCATGGCCTACGGCATCATGCGCGGCCTGGTGCAGCGCCTGCGCCATGCCGATCGCAAGATCGGCTCGCTGGCGCTGATGAGCGTCTACGGCCGCGTGGCCAATGTGCTGCTCGATGCGGCCAAGGCTGCTCCGGCGGGCGACATGATCATTCGCGACAAGCTTTCTCGCCAGGACATCGCCAAGATGGTCGGCGCCTCGCGCGAGATGGTCAGCCGTGTCATGAAGGATTTCGAGGAGCAGGGCTTCGTGACCCCGCTCGAAGGCGGCGCCATGCACGTCAAGGAACGCCGCGCCAAGCCGCGCTGAATGTGGCGTTTCACCCCAGGTGAAGACGCCCCCTTGTCTGCCTACATGACCTACCGACTTCACACGCTAAATTCCAAAGACTCCGGCGCCGCAGCGCCTGCCCGCCGCGGCCGGTTTGCCGGTGAGCTGCTGCTCTTTGTCAGCCTGGTGCTGCTGGTCTACTGGCTGCTGGTCCTGGCCAGCCACAACCTGCTCGACGCTGCGGGGTCCACCTCGGGAGACGGTGCGCCGGTGCGCAACCGGGGTGGCCAGCTCGGCGCCTGGATCGCCGATGCCAGCTACTACCTTTTCGGTTTCTCGGTCTGGTGGTGTTTTGCCGCCGCCGTGCGCGGCTGGCTCTCGGCGCTGGCGCGCTGGCTGCGTGCCCACGAATTGCCGGAGGCAGAGCCTGCCGCTGCGCCTTCCTGGCTGGCGCGTTTTGTGGCCAGCCGTACGAGTTTCTGGGTCGGCCTGCTGCTGCTGATGCTGGCCAGCACAACGATCGAATGGTCGCGCTTCTACAGCCTGGAGCCGCGCTTGCCCGGCCACGCCGGTGGTGTGCTGGGTTATCTGGTGGGGCCGCTGGCGGCACGCTGGCTCGGTGTCACGGGTTCGGCCCTGCTGGCCATTGGCCTGTGGGTGCTGGCCGTGGCCCTGGTGTTCCGCTTTTCCTGGGGCCATGTGGCCGAACGTATCGGTGGCGGCTTGCAGGACTTCATCGAATCACGCCGCGCGCGTCGCGAGATGGCGCAGGACCTGGCCCTGGGCCAGCAGGCCGCGCGCGAGCGCGAAGAGGGTGTGCTGGGGGAGCGCGAGGAGACCATCGAGCACCATGCACCGCCCGTGCTGATCGAGCCCGTGCTGGTCGAGGTGCCGCAGAGCACGCGCGTGGCCAAGGAGCGCCAGAAGCCCCTGTTCAGCGACATGCCCGATTCCAAGCTGCCGCAGGTGGACCTGCTGGACGGCGCGCAGACACGGCAGGAAACCGTCGCCCCCGAGACGCTGGAGATGACCAGCCGCATGATCGAGAAGCGGCTCAAGGATTTCGGTGTCGAGGTGCGGGTGGTGCTGGCCCAGCCCGGCCCCGTGATCACGCGCTACGAGATCGAGCCGGCCATCGGAGTGAAGGGCTCGCAGATCGTGGGCCTGGCCAAGGACCTGGCGCGTTCGCTGAGCCTGGTGTCCATCCGCGTCGTCGAGACCATTCCGGGCAAGACCACCATGGCGCTGGAACTGCCCAACGCCAAGCGCCAGTCCATCCGCCTGTCCGAGATCCTGGGCTCGCAGGTCTACAACGAGGCCAAGTCCATGCTGACCATGGGCCTGGGCAAGGACATTGTGGGCAACCCCGTGGTGGCCGACCTGGCCAGGATGCCGCACGTGCTGGTGGCCGGCACCACGGGCTCGGGCAAGTCGGTCGGCATCAACGCCATGATCCTGAGCCTGCTCTACAAGGCCGAGGCGCGCGACGTGCGCCTGCTCATGATCGACCCCAAGATGCTGGAAATGTCGGTCTACGAAGGCATCCCGCACCTGCTGGCGCCCGTGGTCACCGACATGAAGCAGGCGGCCCACGGCCTGAACTGGTGCGTGGCCGAGATGGAGCGCCGTTACAAGCTCATGAGCAAGCTGGGCGTACGCAACCTGGCCGGTTACAACCACAAGATCGACGAAGCCAAGGCCAAGGGGCAGTTCCTCTACAACCCCTTCAGCCTCACGCCCGAGAGCCCCGAGCCGCTGGAGCGCCTGCCCCACATCGTGGTGGTCATCGACGAGCTGGCCGACCTGATGATGGTGGTGGGCAAGAAGATCGAGGAGCTGATCGCCCGCCTGGCGCAGAAGGCGCGCGCCGCCGGCATCCACCTGATCCTGGCCACCCAGCGCCCCAGCGTGGACGTGATCACCGGCCTGATCAAGGCCAACATCCCCACCCGCATCGCTTTCCAGGTGTCCAGCAAGATCGACAGCCGCACCATCCTGGACCAGATGGGTGCCGAGGCCCTGCTGGGCATGGGCGACATGCTCTACATGGCCAGCGGTACGGGCCTGCCCATCCGCGTGCACGGCGCCTTTGTCAGCGACGATGAAGTGCACCGCGTCGTGAGCTACATCAAGAGTCAGGGTGAGCCCGACTACATCGAGGGTGTGCTCGAAGGTGGCACGGTCGACGGCGAGGACGGCCCCCTGGGCGAGGACGGCCCTGCCGGCGAGAAGGATCCCATGTACGATCAGGCCGTGGAAATCGTCCTGAAGAACCGCAAGGCCAGCATCTCCCTGGTGCAGCGCCATCTCAAGATCGGCTACAACCGTGCGGCGCGCCTGGTGGAAGACATGGAGAAAGCCGGCCTGGTCAGCGCCATGAGCACCAACGGCCAGCGCGACATCCTGGTGCCGGCGCGCGCGGAGTGATCTCATGAAAAAACTGCCTCTTGTATTTTCAATAGCGTTTGGTGCCGTCTCGGTCCATGCCGATGGCCTCGGAGCCCTGGAGCTCTTTCTCAAAACAGCGGCCAGTGGCCGTGCCGACTTCACCCAGGTGGTGACAGCGCCCCCACGCGAGGGCCAGGTGGCACGCACGCGCATCTCCAACGGCAGTTTCGAATTCCAGCGCCCCGGGCGTTTCCGTTTTGTCTATGGCAAGCCCCTGGCTCAGACCATCGTGGCTGATGGTCAGACCCTGTGGCTGCATGACGTGGATCTGAACCAGGTCACGGCGCGCGCCCAGGCCGGTGCCCTGGGCGGCACGCCGGCGGCGCTGATTGCCGCCGCCCCCGATCTGCGCACCCTGCGGGCTGACTACCAACTGGCCAACGCGCCAGAGCGCGAGGGCCTGCAGTGGGTGCTGGCCACGCCGCGTGCCCGCGAAGGCCAGGTGCAGACCGTGCGCGTGGGCCTGCGCGAGGTCGAGTCGGGCGGTAAAAAGACGGCCGAGCTGGCCGCGCTGGAGATCGTCGACAACTTCGGCCAGCGTTCCTTGCTGACCTTCAGCCGCGTGCAGCTCAATGTGAACCTGCCGGCCGAGACCTTCCGCTTCAGGCCGCCGGCCGGCGCCGACGTGATCCGTCAGTAAATGCCAGCCCTCAAGGTTTGCGCGTGTACTCGGTGTGCAACTGCACCGGCCTGGCCGAGCGCTTGCGCATGCGGATGTTGAGCATCTCCACACCCAGCGAGAAGGCCATGGCGAAGTAGACGTAGCCCTTGGGCACGTGGTGGTCGAAACCTTCGGCGATGAGCACCACGCCGACCACGACCAGGAATGACAGGGCCAGCATCTTGATGCTCGGGTGCTCCGACACAAAACGCCCGATGGCGCCGGCGAACACCATCATCAAGGCAACGGAGGCGATCACCGCGGCAATCATGACGGCGAGTTCATCCACCATGCCCACGGCGGTGATGATGGAATCGAGTGAGAACACCAGATCAACGATCATGATCTGCAGGATCACGGCCGCAAAGGTGGCCCGCACCGCGCCCGAGGCATGGCCCTCCTCGCCCTCGAGCGACTGGTGGATCTCGCCGGTGCTTTTCCAGATCAGGAACAGGCCGCCGGCGATCAGGATCAGGTCGCGCCCGGAGATCTCCTGGTTCAGCACGGTGAACAGCGGCGCCACCAGACCGATGATCCAGGACAGCACCAGCAGGAGCCCGATGCGCATGAACATGGCCATGAACAGGCCCAGCCGGCGCGCCAGCACCTGCTTGTCGGGGGGGAGCTTGTCGACCAGGATGGAGATGAAGATGATGTTGTCGATGCCCAGCACCAGCTCCAGCGTGGTCAGGGTGGCGAAGGCGATCCAGGCCTGGGGGTCCGTCAGCAGTTCCATCATGGGGAGGTCCTTTCGTGAGCGTGGGTCTCAGTTGGAAGCGATGGCTTCGCGCACGGCAGCAAGCTGGCGGCGCGAGACGGCGAGCAGTTCGTCGGTGCCGCTCAGGCGCACGGCCCAGCCCTCACCCTCTTCCGGATCGTAGTGTTTTTCCAGAGCCCGCACGGCCCGGCGGGCCACCAGGGCGTTGCGGTGCACACGCATGAAGCGGGCATTGTATTTTTCTTCCAGCTCGCTCAAGGCCCCGTCCAGGATGTAGGTCTTGCCCGCCGTGCGCACCGTGATGTATTTGAGCTCGGCCTTGAAGTACAGCACCTCGGCCAGGGGCACGCGCTCGGTGCGTCCGCGCTCCTGGATCAGCAGCACTTCTTCGGGTGTGGTCGCAGCGGCATCGGGTCGGCCACGCAACAGCCGTTCCACCTTCTGCAGGGCCTGCTGCAGGCGTTCCAGACGCACGGGTTTGGTCAGGTAGTCCACGGCCTCCAGCTCGAAGGCCTGCACCGCGTGTTCGGCGTGCGCGGTCACGAAGATCACGGCCGGCGGTTGCGGCAGGCTGCGCAGGGTCTGGGCCAGGGTCAGGCCGTCGGCCCCGGGCATGTGGATGTCCAGCAGGGCCAGGTCATAGGGCTGGCGGCGCAGCAGCTCGATGGCCTGGGTGGCGTTGGCGGCCTCGCCCTCGACGCTGATCAGCGGCGTCTTGCAGTCGCCCAGCAGGGTGCGCAGGCGGCTGCGGGCCAGCGACTCGTCGTCGACGATGAGGGTGCGCAGACCCATGCTCATGGGCCTTCTCCGGTGCTGTGTGCTGCGGTTTTCATGCCGGCACCTCCATGCGCACCTGGTAGATGCCGTCCTTGTGCACGGTGTGGAAGCTGCACTGCACGTCGTGCAGCAGGCGCAGGCGGTCGCGCACATTGTCCAGGGCCACGCCGTGGCCGTGCGGGCCCGGGCCGGCCGGCACGGTGTTGGTGATCTTGATCACCACGGTGGAGCCGCGCCGCTGGGTGGAGATGCGCACCTGCGCTCCGCTGGGGCTGGGCTCCACACCATGGCGCACGGCGTTTTCCAGCAGGGGCTGCAGCAGCAGGGGTGGCAGGCGGGCCTCCTCGGCCCAGGGGTCGAGCGCCCACTCGAGCTGCAGGCGCTCGCCGAAGCGCACCTGCTCGATGTCCAGGTAACGCCGCGCCAGTGCGATTTCGTCGGCCAGCGTGACCGATTCGCCCTGGTCCACCAGGGCATGACGGAACAGGTCGCTCAGGTCTTCGAGCAGGGCCTCGGCCTTGGCCGGTTCGGCGCGCACCAGGGCGATGGCGCTGTTGAGCGTGTTGAAAAGGAAATGCGGCCGGATGCGTGACTGCAGTTCGGACAGGCGCGCCGCCGTGTCGGCCGGGGTGCGGCCGCGCGCGCGCAGGGCCAGCACGGCCACCAGCACGCCGGCCAGCAGGGCGCCGCTGCTGGCGCTGGCCACCCAGGGGGCGGGGCTGAGCAGGCCGGCCAGCGTGAGCATGCTGCAGCCATAGAGGCCGGCCAGTGCGCCCAGCAGCACACCGGCGGCGTACTGGGCCGGGCGCGGCAGGCGCCCCAGCGGGCGCTTGAACAGACAGGCCAGGACCAGCCAGAACACCGTGGCGGGCAGGGCACTGCCGGTCAGCAGGGCCAGGCGCACGATCCAGTCCAGCGCCGTGCCGGTGCCATACATGGCGCCCACGGCTACCACGGCCTCCACGAAAAGCACGGCACGCAGGGCCACACCCACCTGGCAGGCGTCGTACAGGAGCACGGTCGGCGCGGCGCTGGCCGTGCTTTCCGGGGCCAGTTCCTGGAAGGCCGATAAAATCTGGGTGTCTTTCATGGATGATGGGAATCGGCCCTGGGGCCGCCCCCATTATTGGTGAAATGACCGTGGTCGCACAATGGCCATCACGCCAGCCTTGCCCACCTTGCTCTTATACGCCCGCCAGCCATGTCCCAAAACCAACTCGACAAGAAATCACTAGCCTGGTCGGCGCTGTTCTCCGAGCCCATGAGCGATCTGGTCAAACGCTACACGGCCAGCGTCTTTTTCGACAAGCGCCTGTGGCAGGCCGACATCACGGGCAGCCTGGCCCATGCCGAGATGCTGGCGGCGCAGGGCATCATCGCTGCGGCCGACCTGGCTGCCATCCGCGACGGCATGGCCCGGATCATCGCCGAGATCGAGAGCGGCAAGTTCGAGTGGAAGCTCGACCTGGAAGACGTGCACCTCAACATCGAGGCGCGCCTGACCCAGCTGGTGGGCGACGCCGGCAAGCGCCTGCACACCGGCCGCAGCCGCAACGACCAGGTCGCCACCGACGTGCGCCTGTGGCTACGCACCGAGATCGACCTCATCGGCAATCTGCTGGTGGACCTGCAGAAAGCCCTGGTGACCGTGGCCGAGCAGAACGTGGAGGTGATCCTGCCCGGCTTCACCCACCTGCAGGTGGCCCAGCCCGTGAGTTTCGGTCACCACATGCTGGCCTATGTGGAGATGTTCGCGCGCGACGCCGAGCGCATGGCCGACGTGCGCAAGCGGGTCAACCGCCTGCCCCTGGGCAGCGCGGCACTGGCGGGCACCAGCTATCCGCTGGACCGCGAGCGCGTGGCGACAACCCTGGGCATGGACGGGGTCTGCCAGAACAGCCTGGACGCCGTGAGCGACCGGGACTTCGCCATCGAGTTCACGGCGGCCGCCTCCCTGGTCATGGTGCACATCAGCCGCCTGAGCGAAGAGCTGATCCTCTGGATGAGCCAGAACTTCGGTTTCATCAGAATAGCGGACCGCTTCACCACCGGCTCTTCCATCATGCCGCAGAAGAAAAACCCGGACGTGCCCGAACTCGCACGCGGCAAGACCGGCCGCGTGGTGGGCCATCTGATGGGCCTGATCACCCTGATGAAGGGCCAGCCCCTGGCCTACAACAAGGACAACCAGGAAGACAAGGAGCCGCTGTTCGACACGGTGGACACGCTGAAGGACACGCTGCGCATCTTCACCGAGATGGTGGGCGGTCAGTTGAATCCTGAAACGGGCAAGCTCGAAGGCGGCATCACGGTCAACGCGCAAGCGATGGAGCAGGCCGCGCTCAAGGGCTACGCCACCGCCACCGACCTGGCCGACTACCTGGTCAAGAAGGGCCTGCCTTTCCGCGATGCGCACGAGACCGTGGCGCACGCTGTCAAGGCCGCCATCAGCCACGCCTGCGACTTGTCCGAGCTGCCGCTGACCGTATTGCAGCAGTTCAACAGGAGCATCGAGAAAGACGTGTACGACGTACTCTCGCTGCGCGGCTCGCTCAATGCGCGCCACACCCTGGGCGGCACCGCGCCGGTCCAGGTGCGGGCGCAGATCGAGCGCCACCGGGCGCGGCTCGCCTGAGCCACGCCCTCAATGGCGCTCAGTTCGCGCGCCAGAAGATGTAGTCGGCCTGGTACTTCACCACCGATTTCTGACCGGCGTTGCCCGCGCCGCAGGCCATGGCCGGCGCCACACCACCCCGGGTGGCCAGGCGCTGGACATGGCTCATACCCTGCATGGCGCCCATGCCCATGGCCGGATTGGCCTTGACCAGCTGCAGCGGAATGTTGCCTTCACCGCCGGGCGCGACGGCGAGCTGAGCGCCGGTGATGCGCGAGCCGTCGTTGCTTTCCCAGGTGGCGGGCGGGCCGTAGTAACGGCCCACGGCCTTGCCGCTGCGGTCCATCAGGCGGGCATCGGGGCCGATGAAAACCCATTCGAAGGCGCCAGCCATGTCCTTTTTGGCGCGGCAATCGTAGGTGATCTCGCCATTGCCCACGGTCTCCAGCACGACGCTGTGGCCGGCAGGGACACGCACGGCATCGGGGACACCGGTCTGCGCCGAGCCGGACATGGACGTGCCGCCCGACATGGCGCAGGCCGACAGCAGGGAGGCGGCCGCCAGGGCCGTGAGAGTGCGGGTGGTCATGGTCATCCTTCCTTGCATCCGGGGTGAAGAGGAGATGAAACTCAGGCGCCGAAGCTCAGTGCGCCGGCCGGCAGGGCGCGGCCCAGGGCCTGTGTCAGCACGGTGTAGTGCATGGTCTCGTCGGCGGCCAGGCGCGCGGCCACCTTGCCCAGATCCTTGCTGCCGAAGGCGGGGATGACACCCAGGTAGGCGTTGATCGCGCCCAGCTCCAGACGCGCGGCCAGGCCCAGCACATCGGCCTGGTTTTTCAGGGTGTCGGCCTTGAGTGCCCGGGCGTAATCGTCCAGCTTCATCTCCATGACGGGTTTGCCACCGAGCTTCTGGATGGTGGCGATCAGGGCGTCGCGGTGCGATTTGTGGTGCCCCTGGAACTGCACGGCCACGTCCAGCACCGGCTTTTGCAGCAGGCCGCTGGTGGCGCCCAGCTGGTAGGCGTTGATCGCTTCATGTTCCAGGCCGAGGGCCACATTGAGGATCTGCAGATCACCGGTGGGATCGCTTCCCATGCCCTGGGCCAGCGCTTCCCGGCCTGCGAGCATCGCCACGGCCACGGCGGACAGGGTGCCGGTGCGGCTCATGAAGGAGCGGCGCGCAGCGCTGGGCAGGGGGGTGAGGTCAATCTTGGATGTCATGATGGTTTCCTTGGCTGGGTTCAAGAATGGAGGGGCCGGTCAGACCGGCATCGGCACAAGCTGAGCCGACACTTCGAATACGCGCTGCCGTCGCGTCCGGATTCAAAAGCCCCCTGTCTTTGCCGGGGCATGGGCCCGGTCTGAATCCGCCGGCTGCTCCGGACCGTACTGCCTGCATGCTTCTTGTATGTCCTGCCTCACCCAGGTTGACGCGCCAATCTGCGGGCTGCCTCCCGATCAAGCACAATCGCGTCATGACGCTTGATGCCCAGGATTTGGAATTGACGGCCTTGCTCGACCAGGTCGCCCGTCAGGACGCGGCAGCGCTGAAGTCGCTATACGCTCGCACCTCCCCCCTGCTGTTCGGCCTGGCCATGCGGGTGCTGCGCCACAAGGATTGGTCTGAAGATGTGGTGCAGGAGAGCTATCTCTACATCTGGCGCTCGGCCGGTGATTACCGCGCCAGCCTGAGCCCACCGATGGCGTGGATGGGCCTGATCGTGCGCAGCCGTGCCCTGGACCTCTTGCGGCGGCGCACCGCCGAGCGGGATGGCAGCACCGAGGAGCTTGACGAAACCCTGGCCGAGACCCTGGAGGGGGATGCGCCCAATCCCATGGACCAGGTCCACGCCAGCCAGCAGGCGCGCGCCTTGCACCGTTGCCTGCAGCAACTGGAGAACGGCCAGCGCCAGGTGCTCAGCCTGGCCTATCTGCGCGATCTCAGCCACCATGAGCTGGCCGAACAGCTGCGCCTGCCGCTGGGCACGGTCAAGACCTGGATCCGTCGCGGTCTGAACCAATTGCGCGGCTGCATGGCCGCCACCCACTGAGATGCGACCATGAGATTGCATGACCATCCCGAACTGCTGGACCGCCTGGCGGCCAGCTACGCCCTGGGCACGCTGCGTGGCGGCGCTCGCCGCCGCTTCGAGACCCTGGCGCGGCAGCAGCCCGCCGTCCAGCTGGCCTGCCAGCATTGGCAGGGCCGTCTGGCCGGCCTGACCGAGTTGCAGCCGGCGATCGAACCGCCGCCCTATGTCTGGACCCGCATCCAGAACCTGTTGCAGGTCCGGGCGCAGGCATTGCCCGGCGCGACACCTTCGGCCGGCCCCGGCTGGTGGCAAAGCCTGCTGGTCTGGCGCGGCATTGCCGCAGCGGGCGTGGCCGCCACCATGACGGCCGTGGTGGTGGGCCTGCAGGTCAACGAGGTCCTGCGCGCGCAGTCTGGTGCGCAAATCGCCGAACTGCGCCAGCAGCTGCAGGCGGCCCCGCAGATCCAGTATGTGGCGGTCTTGGCCGACGACCGGTCGGCGGCCTCCATGCTGGTGACCTTCGATCCAAAGAGCAATACCCTGGTCCTGCAGCGTGTGGGCGGCTACCAGGAAGGCCGTGACAAATCCCTGCAGCTCTGGGCCCTGCCGCCGGCCGGTGCGCCGCGCTCGCTGGGGGTGCTGGGCCATGGCCCGCTGGTCAAGCTCACCGCCGGTGAGTCGGATGTGCGCGAAGTGCCCACGCTGGCCATCAGCCTGGAGCCGCTGGGCGGCGTGCCCGGCGCGGGCGGGCCCACCGGCCCCGTGCTGTTCAAGGGCAGCCTGATCCAGCGCATGCTGTAGGGATGTGCTGAACAAGCCCCTCCGTTCGGCCTGAGCCTGTCGAAGGCATCTGCAAGCTGTTGATTCGCAAGGGATGCGTTTCGACAAGCGCGACGCGAACGGACTTGTTTAACGTTGCACCCAGGGACCAGGTCCGGCACGTTTTCGTGCCAGGTCTGGTGACTGAAAATATTTCTGCGTTTTTGAATCCGATCGCTTCCGTGGTGCGTATCCGGTAGACAGGCCAGCTGGCTTGTACATCTACTAGGAGCCAACCTGATGAAGACTATCTTCCGATACGCCGCGCTATCCTGCCTGGCACTCGGCACCGTTCTGGCCCAGGCCGACACCGGCAAACTCCTGCTCACGGGCGGTGTCAGCTCCGTCACCGGCTCAGCCGGTGGTGGCTTGACGCCCTGGGCCGTTATCGGCACCAACGCCACAGAAGGCGAGATCGGTGTCAGCAGCTACCTCACGCGCGCCAGCACTCAGGACTACAGCCTCAACAGCTACGGCGTGGCCATCGGCCTGAAAGACCGTGTCGAACTGTCCCTGGCCCGGCAGGATTTTGATGCCTCGCCCACCATCGCCCTCAACAGCGTGGCCGCCTTCGGCGTGACGCCGGGCCAGCACATCCAGATGGATGTGCTCGGCCTGAAGGTCAAGGTCGCAGGCGACGCCATCCTCGACAGCGACAGCTGGATGCCGCAGATCGCGGTGGGCCTGGAGCACAAGCAGGTCCGCCCCGGTTCCTTGCAGTCCGTCTTCGATTTCCTGGGCGTGCAAAACAGCGGAACCGATGTGTATGTCAATGCCACCAAGCTGGTGCTGGCCCAAAGCCTGCTGCTCAACGCCACCCTGCGCTCCACCAATGCCAACCAGAACGGCCTGCTCGGCTTTGGCGGCAAATCCCCCGGCAGCAGCGGCCGCAGCCTGCAAACGGAAATCTCGGCCGCCTACCTGCTGAAAAAGAATCTGGCGATCGGGGCCGAGTACCGCAAGAAACCCAACAACCTCGAAGCCCTGGGGGCGGCCTCGGGCCTGGGCGATGGCCTGGCCGAGGACGACTGGAAGGATCTCTTCGTGGCCTGGGCGCCGAGCAAGCACTTGTCGCTGACCCTGGCCTACGTGGACCTGGGTCGCATCGTGCCCGGCATCACGCAAGGCCGCCGCCAGACCGGCTACTACCTGTCCGGTCAGGTCGCCTTCTGAACCACGGTGCGCACTGACTCAACCCACGGAGATCCTTCATGAAAAAATTCCTCTACACCTGCTGCCTGTTCCTGGGCGGCCTGCTGGGTGCGCAAGCCCAGACCC
>JAGWTL010000022.1 GCA_028869035.1 Burkholderiales bacterium
TGCGCTTCTGGTTCAAGCTGGGCTTCATCAGCTTTGGCGGCCCGGCCGGCCAGATTGCCATCATGCACGAGGAACTGGTGGAACGGCAGCGCTGGATCTCGGAGCGGCGCTTTCTGCACGCGCTGAACTATTGCATGGTGCTGCCTGGCCCCGAGGCGCAGCAGCTGGCCACCTACATCGGCTGGCTCATGCACCGGACCTGGGGGGGCATCGTGGCCGGCGTGCTCTTCGTGCTGCCTTCGCTCTTCATCCTGATTGCCTTGTCCTGGCTCTACATGGCCTGGGGCGAAACGCCGCTGGTGGCTGGCCTCTTCTATGGCATCAAGCCGGCGGTCACGGCCATCGTGGCGCAGGCGGCGTGGCGCATCGGTTCGCGTGCACTCAAGCACGGCGCGCTGTGGGCCATCGCCGCGGCGGCCTTTGTCGCCATCTTTGCCCTGAACGTGCCGTTCCCGCTCATTGTCGGCGCGGCGGCGCTGACCGGTTATCTGGGCGGCCGGCTGGCGCCGGCCCAATTCAAGACGGGCGGCGGCCACGCCGGCCATGAGAAGTCGTACGGACGGGCGCTGATCGACGACGACACGCCCACGCCCACCCACGCGCGCTTTCGCTGGGCGCACCTGGCGCGCGTGATCGCGGCGGGCGTGCTGCTCTGGCTGCTGCCCATGGCCCTGCTCATGGTCCTGTGGGGCAGGGACCATGCGTATACGCAGATGGGCTGGTTCTTCACCAAGGCGGCGCTGCTGACCTTCGGCGGAGCCTACGCCGTGCTGCCCTATGTGTACCAGGGGGCCGTCACGCACTATGGCTGGCTCACGCCGGAACAGATGATCGATGGCCTGGCGCTGGGCGAGACGACGCCGGGCCCGCTGATCATGGTGGTGGCCTTTGTCGGTTTCGTTGGCGGCTACGGGCAGGCCTTGCTGGGGCCGGACCATCCCTTCCTCGCCGGTGCCCTGGCGGCCACGCTGGTGACCTGGTTCACCTTCCTGCCGTCCTTTCTGTTCATCCTGGCCGGTGGGCCGCTGGTGGAATCCACCCACGACGACCTCAAGTTCACCGCGCCGCTGACGGCCATCACGGCGGCCGTGGTGGGCGTGATCCTGAACCTGGCGCTGTTCTTCGGCTACCACGTGCTGTGGCCGCAGGGCTGGGGCGGGCACTTCGATGTGCCTTCGGCGCTGATCGCCGTGGCGGCGGCGGTGGCCCTCTTGCGCTACAAGCGCAATGTCATGCATGTCATTGCGGTCTGCGCCCTGCTGGGCCTGGCGCTCAAGAGCGCGGGGTTGTGAGCTGGCATTGGCCCTGCAGGCGCGTTCGCGCGGGGCTTGCCCGCTGCCTTGGGTCTGGGGGATGATGCGTGCCGGGCGTTCCCCGGGGGAGCGCCAGGAGTTCATCATGTGGACACGCGTTGTAGCGGCCTTGTGGCTGGCCCTGGGCTGTGGTGCCTGGGATGCCCGGGCGCAGGGCCGGGTGAGCGAGCAGCTCATCACCTCGGCCCACTACCCCGGTGGTGAGGTCGTGCCTTACCTGCTCACCGAGCAGGGGCCCGCGCACCCCAGGTACGTGGTGGTCCTCATGCCGGGCGGCTCGGGGCGGCTGGAGCCCGAGATGCGCGAAGGCAAGGTGGTCTTCAAGGGCCGGGGCAATTTCCTGATCCGCTCGCGTGCCCTGTTCACGGATGCCGACATGGTCGCCATTGCCACGGACAGCACCGGCAGCCCGGAACGCATGGGCGCCATCACGGACGATGTGGCCCGGCGCTTTCCCGGTGCCAGGGTCTATGTGATCGGCACCAGTCGCAGCACCCTGTCCACCATGCAGCTGGCCGACCGCATGGACGGCAAGGTCGCCGGCTTTGTCCATACCTCGTCGATGAGCGGCATTGCCCGTTTTGACACCCGGTCGCTGAAGAGTCGGCAGCTGATCGTCCACCACAAGAACGATGGCTGCTACGTCACAGGCTACGGTACCGCCCTGTACAACCACGAGCAGTTCGGCACCGCCTTCATCGCTGTGGAGGGAGGCGTCTCGCAAGGCGACCCCTGCGAGGCCTTGGCCTACCACGGCTACAACGGTATCGAAAAAGAAGTGATCGGGAAGATCAAGGCCTGGATCCGGCAGGACTGACCTCGTCCTGCCGCTTGGGGGGCGGGCGGCTGTGCGCCGCAGCATGATCCGTGCTCATCCTCCGGCACCCCTGTCTTGCCAGGGCTGCCCAGCCATTTCTCCTCTGAATTCCACGAAATCTCCACGGCGAACCGATTGACCACGCACCGACGTGATGACAGTTTTTGGTGCGGTGCAATAAATCATTTCTATCGATAGTATTGTTAAAGCAAAGTCAAAAATTAATAGTCAAGACCTATAATTCATTCCATCGGCTTACCAAGCCGGTCGGTTTTCATAAATCCCCTTTATCAACATCACAGGAGTAAATGCATGTCCCTGATCAACACCCAAGTCCAGCCCTTCAAGGCCGAAGCTTTCCACAACGGTCGTTTCGTCCAGGTCAGCAATGAAACGCTCAAGGGCGAGTGGTCCGTGCTGATCTTCATGCCGGCCGCCTTCACCTTCAACTGCCCGACCGAAGTGGAAGACGCCGCTGACAACTACGCCGAGTTCCAGAAGGCCGGCGCCGAGGTCTACATCGTCACCACCGACACCCACTTCGCCCACAAGGTGTGGCACGAGACCTCGCCGGCTGTTGGCAAGGCCAAGTTCCCCCTGGTCGGCGACCCGACCCACCAACTGACCCGCGCTTTCGGTGTGCACATCGAAGAGGAAGGCCTGGCCCTGCGCGGCACCTTCATCATCAACCCCGAAGGCCAGATCAAGACCGCCGAAGTGCATGACAACGCCATCGCCCGCGACGTCAAGGAAACCCTGCGCAAGCTCAAGGCCGCCCAGTACGTGGCCAAGAACCCCGGCCAGGTCTGCCCGGCCAAGTGGAACGAAGGCGCCAAGACCCTGACCCCCTCGCTGGACCTGGTCGGCAAGATCTGAGGTTCGTCGAGCGTCCGGCGTTGAGGGTTGAGCTGGTTTTCCGCTCGACGCAAAACGCCGGACGCCGCACCCTTGAGCTTTGAGAGTTGGGCGTTGCGCGTCATGGCGCAGCGCCCCTCCCTGAACGCTCAACCCTGAACGCCCAACGCTCAACCTTTTCCGGAGCCCGCCATGCTCGACGACACCCTCAAGACCCAGTTGCAGGCCTACCTGCAAAAGCTTCAGCGCCCCATTCGCCTGATCGCCTCGCTCGACGGTGGCGAAAAATCAGCCGAGTTGCGCGCCCTGCTGCAGGAAATTGCCGGTCTGTCGGAGCAGGTGAGCTTTGACGGGAGCGGCACGGATGCGCGCAAGCCCTCCTTCGTGATCGCCCGTGAGGGTGAGAGCACAGGCGTGCGTTTTGCCGCGATTCCGCTGGGCCACGAGTTCACCTCGCTGGTGCTGGCCCTGCTGTGGACCGGCGGCCACCCGCCCAAGGTCGAGGCCGAGGTGATCGAGCAGATCAAGGGTCTGCAGGGCGACTTCAAGTTCGAGGTCTACATGTCCCTGAGCTGCCACAACTGCCCGGACGTGGTGCAGGCGGCCAGCCTCATGGCGATTCTGAACCCGCGTGTGCAGACCACGGTGATCGATGGCGGCCTGTACCAGGCCGAAGTGGACGAGCGCCAGGTCATGGCCGTGCCCATGACCTTCCTCAACGGTCAGGTCTTCGCCTCGGGCCGCATGACGGTGGAGGAGATCGTGGCCAAGCTTGACGTGAAGTCGGAAGAGCGCGAGGCGGCCAAGCTGTCCGCCAAGGACCCCTACGACGTGCTCATCGTCGGCGGCGGCCCGGCCGGCGCGGCGGCGGCCGTGTACGCGGCGCGCAAGGGCATCCGCGTGGGCGTGGCGGCCGAGCGTTTCGGTGGCCAGGTCAACGACACCATGGCCATCGAGAACTACATCTCGGTGCTGGAGACCGACGGCCCCAGGTTCGCCGCTGCGCTCGAGGCCCAGGTGCGCCACTACGAGGTGGACATCATGAACCTGCAGCGCGCCGACAAACTGATTCCCGCTGAAGAACCGGGCGGCCTGGTCGAAGTGCAGATGGCCAACGGTGGCAGCCTCAAGGCGCGCAGTGTCATCCTGTCCACCGGCGCGCGCTGGCGCAATGTCAATGTGCCGGGTGAACAGGCGTACAAGAACCGCGGCGTGGCCTACTGCCCGCACTGCGACGGCCCGCTGTTCAAAGGCAAGCGCGTGGCCGTGATCGGCGGCGGCAATTCGGGTGTGGAAGCGGCCATTGATCTGGCCGGCATCGTGCAGCACGTCACGCTGATCGAGTTCGCCGACGCGCTCAAGGCCGATGCCGTGCTGGTCAGCAAGCTCAAGAGCCTGCCCAATGTGACCATCCACCTCAATGCCCAGACCACCGAGATCACGGGCGACGGCGCACGCGTCAACGGCCTGGGCTACAAGGACCGCGTCAGCGGCGAGGTGAAGCACGTGGAACTCGAAGGCGTGTTCGTGCAGATCGGCCTGGTGCCCAACACCGAATGGCTCAAGGGCACGCTGGAACTCAGCCGCTACGGCGAGATCGTGGTCGACGCAAAGGGCCATACCGATGTGGCGGGCGTGTTCGCCGCCGGCGACTGCACGACCGTGCCCTACAAGCAGATCGTGATCGCCGCGGGGGAGGGCGCCAAGGCCGCGCTCAGTGCCTTCGACCACCTGATCCGCACGCCGGTGGCCGAGGCCGTGGCCGCCTGAACTCAAGCGCGTCGTCAAAAAGGGACAGCGCCCAGAGGCCTGTCCCTTTTTTCATGGCCGCCCGGGGTGACGGGCCGCAGTCGCTCGTATGATGGCCCTCGTCAACTCAAGGAGGGCAGCTCATGTCAGCCGGTACTGCGATTTTCTGGGGCGTTGTGGCCGTGGGGCTGGTCTACGCCGTCATGCTCTACAACGGCCTGGTGCAGCTCAAGCACAACGTGGCCAAGGCCTGGGCCAATATCGACGTGGCGCTCAAGCAGCGTCATGACGAGCTGCCCAAGCTGGTCGAGGTCTGCAAGCAGTACAAGCAGTTCGAGCAGGCCACGCTGCAATCCGTGATCGAGGCGCGCAGCCGCGTGCAGAGCGCGCGTGAGGCGCACGATGTGCCGGCTCTGAGCCGCGCCGAGGGTGCCTTGCGCACGGGCCTGGGTCAGATCTACGCGGTGGCCGAGGCCTACCCCGAGCTCAAGGCCAACGAGCAATTCATGCAGCTGCAGCAGCGCATCAGTTCGCTGGAAAGCCTGATCTCCGACCGACGCGAGCTCTACAACGAGTCGGTCAATCTGAACAATGTGCGCGTGGATTCTTTCCCCGACGCCTTGATCGCGCGTTTCTTCCGTTTCCAGCCGCACCCGCTGCTCGAATTCGCCGACCACGAAAAGGCCGACGTGGATGTGTGCCAGCTGTTCAAGAGCTGACCGCCGGCCTTGATTGGCGCCTCCATGGTGGTATCGACGCCTTTGGGTGTGCTCGGCGCTTCGCTGCATGCCGGGGTGGCGGCAGTGCAGCTGTTCCTGCTCTTGCTGGCTTTCAAGACCGCTCAGCGGGATGTGTGGCTGGCCTGTCTGGCTGCCGTCGCCGCGCTGGCCTTCTTGGCCTGGCTGACGGCGGTGCGCCGCCGCCGCGCCATGGCCGGCACGCCGACTTCGCGCATCGCCAGCGCGGCCCAGGGGTATGTGGAGTTGCAGGGCCGTGGCATGCCGCTGGACGTGAATCCTCTGCGCTCGCCCGTGAGCGGCGCGACCTGCCTCTGGTACAGCTACCAGGTCGAAGAGAAAAACAGCGAAGACAAGTGGGAGATGCTGGAGCAGGCGAAAAGCGACACCAGCTTTGTGCTCGACGATGGCAGCGGCCGCTGCCTGGTGGACCCCGAGGGGGCCGAGATCCTGACGCGGCATTGCAAACGCTGGAATGATGGCAGTCGTCGTTATGTGGAATGGACGCTGTTGCAGCAGGACCGCATCTACGTGCTGGGCAACTTCCTGACCAGGCATCCTGATCACGGCCTCGATGCCGGCGCCGATGTGCGCGATCAGCTGGCCGAATGGAAACGCGACCAGGCCGGCCTGCTGCGCCGCTTCGATCTGAACCACGACGGCCAGCTTGACGAGCGGGAGTGGGCGCTGGCACGGCGCCTGGCCCAGCGCGGGGTCGAGAAAAAGCAGCGTGAACTGCGCCAGCAGCCCGAACTGCATCTGGTGCAGGATGCGCCGTCCCGGCTCTTCCTGATCAGCAACCACGATCCGGACCAGCTGGCGCGTCGTTTCCTGTGGGTCGCGGGCGTGCAACTGCTGGTGTTCATCGGCGCCCTGGGTTTTCTGGGCGCCTGGTGGCGCCAGGGCCCAGGTCTGTAGGCGCTCAGCCCCCGGAGCGTGCCAATTCGCGCTGCAAGGCCCGCTGCTGATCCTGCCGCTGTGTCTTGCGCGCAGCACGGTGCGATCCCGCCTTGCGCTGCAGGGCGGGCGCCACCAGCGGGTTGCGCGGCTTGTGCTGTTTCAGCTTGAGCCTGGTTTTTCGGGCGGATTGCATGGTCGACCCCGGTCCGGTCCAGGCAGGCATTATCGGTCCCGCCCACCCCTACAATGGGCCACCCCGCAGGCAACACCGCCACGACCACCGGGACCCATGCACCATGCAAGTTTCCGCCTCGATCTTCAAGGCCTACGACATCCGCGGCATCGTGCCGTCCACCCTCGACGAAAACCTGGCCCTGGCCCTGGGCCGCGCCTTCGGCAGTGCCGCGCGCCAGGCCGGCGAGACGCGCGTGGCCGTGGGACGTGACGGCCGCCTCAGCGGTCCGGTCCTGAGCGCTGCGCTGATCCGAGGCCTGATGGAGGCCGGCATCGAAGTCATCGATGTGGGCATGGTCACCACCCCCATGCTCTACTTCGCGGCCAGCACCGTGTGCGGCAGCGGCATCCAGGTCACGGGCAGCCACAACCCGGCCGATTACAACGGTTTCAAGATGGTGCTGGCCGGCCGCGCCATCTACGGCGAGGAAATCCAGGCCCTGCGCCGTTGCATGGAAACCGAGTCCTGGAACCTGCAGGCGGGCGGCTCCGTGCGCAACCTCAATGTTTTCGCGCCTTACCGCGACCGCATCATCGGCGACGTCAAGCTCGCGCGCCCCATGAAGATCGTGGTGGATTCGGGCAACGGCGTGGCCGGCGCCTCCGCACCTGTCATCCTGCGTGCCCTGGGCTGTGTGGTCACCGAGCTGCACAGCGCGGTCGACGGCCGTTTCCCCAACCACCACCCCGACCCGAGCAAGCCCGAGAACCTGCGGGACGTGATTGCGGCGCTCAAGAGCGGTGATGCCGAACTGGGCCTGGCTTTCGACGGCGATGGCGACCGCCTGGGCATCGTCACAAAAGACGGCAGCAACATCTATCCGGACCGCCAGATGATGCTGTTCGCGCAGGATGTGCTCTCACGCGTGCCCGGCGGCACCATTGTCTATGACGTCAAGTGTTCGCAGCGCCTGGCCCCGGCGATTGAAGCCGCGGGTGGCCAGCCTTTGATGTTCAAGACCGGTCACTCGCTGATCAAGGCCAGGATGAAGGAGATCGACTCGCCGCTGGGCGGCGAGATGAGCGGCCACATCTTCTTCAAGGAGCGCTGGTTCGGCTTTGACGACGGCACCTACGCGGCCTGCCGTCTGCTGGAGATCCTGAGCCGTTCGGCCGACGCCAGCGCCGTGCTCAACGCCTTGCCGACCAGCCACTCCACCCCTGAACTCAACGTCAAGTGCGCCGAAGGCGAGCCGCACCGGCTGGTGGATGAATTGCAGAAGAAGGTCCGCTTTGCCGCGCCTGCCACGGTCAATAGCATCGACGGTGTGCGCGTGGACTGGCCCGATGGCTTTGGTCTGATCCGCGCTTCCAACACCACGCCCGTGCTGGTGCTGCGCTTCGAAGGTCATACGCCCGAGGCGCTACAGCGCATCGAGCGCGAGATGCTGGCCCTGCTGCGCAGTGTCAAGCCCGACGCGTCTTTCGCCGACGCCTCGCACTGAGAGTCCCGGGACCCCTGGTTTGAAGATCCTGATCGTCAAGCTGTCCTCCCTGGGCGATGTGGTGCACACCATGCCGGCGGCGCAGGACATCCGGCGTGCGCTGCCGCAGGCCCAGATCGACTGGGTCGTCGAGCGCAGCTTTGCGCCGCTGGTGCAGCGCTGTGCCGGTGTGCACCGCGTGATCCCCTGCGAACTGCGGCGCTGGCGTAAAACGCCCTTTGCAGCGCAAACGCGCGCCGAATGGGCGGCCTTCAAAAGCGAACTGCAGCGCGAGGCCTATGACGCCGTGATCGACCTGCAGGGCCTGAGCAAATCGGCGCTGGTGGCCTGGCTGGCACGGCTGGCACCGGGCGGTCGCCGTTATGCCCTGGCCAACCGCACCGAGGGTTCGGGTTACGAGGCGCCGACGCGTTGGGTGGCCGATGTGGCCGTGCATATCGAGCCGCACGTGCATGCGGTGCGGCGCTCGCGCGAGCTGTGCGCCCGGGCCCTGGGCTACGCGGTGCCGGACGAGGAAGTCTTCGGTCTGCAGCCGAACCTGGGGCAAGATTCGGTTGCTCCTGAAAAGATAGCGATCGGCATGCTGTCGGCGCGCCCCTGCGTGGCCCTGGTGCACGGCAGTTCGCGCGCCGACAAGCAGTGGCCGGCGTCCCGCTGGACAGCACTCGCCCACAGGTTGGATGCCGCCGGTTTTGACGTGGCCCTGCTGCACGGCACGGACGATGAGCAGCGGCGCAGCGAGGCCCTGGCGCGTGAGATGCCCCATGCCGTGGTCTGGCCGCGCCTGGCGCTCGATGCGCTGACCGATGCCCTGGCGGTTTGCGCCGGTGTCATCGGCGTGGACAGCGGCCTGAGCCACATCGCCGTGGCCCTGGACCTGCCGCATGTGCAGATCTACAACTTCGACACCGCCTGGCGCACGGGGCCCATCGATCGCGCGCGCCAGCGCAGCGTCTATGCGCAGCCGGCGCCCGCGGTCGATGCCGTGTGGCAGGCCTGGACGCAGGTGCAGCCCGCGCACGGGGTGGCCTGATGGTGCGGCAGCTTTATTCCCTGCTGGCCAGACTGGTCCAGCCCCTGGTGCGGCGCAAGCTGATGCGCCGTGGCCGTCAGGAGCCCGGGTATCTGGTGGCGGTGGAAGAGCGCTTCGGCCGTTATGACACAGCCGCTTTGCCGCACGACGGCCGTACGCTCTGGGTGCATGCGGTCTCCCTGGGTGAGACGCGTGCCGCGGCCGTGCTGCTGGCTGCGCTGCGCGCGCAGTGGCCCGGCTACCGTCTGCTGCTCACGCATGGCACGGCCACCGGCCGCGCCGAAGGCGCGGGCCTGCTGCGCGAGGGCGACTTGCAGGCCTGGCAGCCCTGGGACACGCCCGAGGCCGTGCAGCGCTTTCTCGGTCATTTCCATCCGCGCCTGGGCATCCTGCTGGAGACCGAAGTCTGGCCGAATCTGGCGGCTGGCTGCGCGTGCGCCGGCGTGCCGCTGGTGCTGGCCAATGCGCGCCTGAGCGAGAAGTCGCTGCACCAGGCGCAAAGACTGGCCTGGCTCTCCATACCCACCTACCGCAGTCTGGCGGCGGTGTGGGCGCAGACGCAGGACGATGCCACGCGGCTGACGGCTATTGGCGCGCCGGTGCGCGGTGTGTTCGGCAATCTGAAGTTCGACGCCACGCCCGACGCCGAGCAGGTGGCCCGCGGCCAGGCCTGGCGCACGGCCCTGGGCCGTCCGGTGATCATGTTTGCCAGTTCGCGCGAAGGCGAGGAGGCCGAGCTGCTGGCCTGCCTGCGCCAGGCCGGTGCGGCCGCGCGCGAGATCCAGTGGCTGATCGTGCCGCGTCACCCGCAGCGTTTCGACGAGGTGGCCGAACTGGTCACCCGCCAGGGCTACAGCCTGGCGCGCCGCAGCCAGTGGGGCAGTGCGCCCACGCTGGTCGAGATGTCGGCCGATGTGTGGCTGGGGGACAGCCTGGGCGAGATGGCCCTGTACTACGGCCTGAGCGACGCGGCCCTGCTGGGCGGCAGCTTTGCGCGGCTGGGCGGACAGAACCTGATCGAGGCGGCGGCCTGCGGCTGCCCGGTGTTCATGGGGCCGCACACCTTCAATTTCGACGAGGCGGCCAGTCTGGCGCAGGAGGCCGGGGCGGCCCGGCGCTGCGGCGACCTGGCCGCCGCCGTGGCGGCGGCGCAGCGCCTGGTGCAGCAGCCGCTGCGCCAGCAGGCCATGGCCCGCGAAGCCAGCCGTTTTGCCCAGGCGCACCGCGGCGCGGCGCAACGCACGCGAGAGGCGCTGGCGGCTTACCTGGGCTGAAACCAGTGAGTAAATCTACTGCGCGGCCCGATCGCTACGATTTCTTCACTGGTTTCGGGGGGCTGCTGCGGGGCTGATCGGCACAGCGGGAGCGGGTGCCAGCAGACTGTTCACGCCCTGCAGATCCTCACTCTTGAGGCTGCCATTGGCCTGGCGCAGCTTGAGGCCGCCCATCAGCACGTCGTAACGTGCCTTGGCCAGATCGCGTTTGGTCTGGTAGAGCTGGCTTTGCGAGTTCAGCACATCGATGTTGATGCGCACGCCCACCTGGTAACCCAGCTTGTTGGCATCCAGCGCGCTCTGGCTGGAGGCCTCGGCGGCTTCCAGCGCCTTGACCTGGCCCAGGCCCGAGACCACACCGAAGTAGGCCGTGCGCGTGCTCTGCGCCACGGTGCGCCGGGCGGCTTCCAGATCGGAGCGGGCCTTGTCTTCCAGGGCCAGGGTTTCCTTGATGCGGTTTTGCGTGGCAAAACCGGCAAACAAGGGCATATTGAACTGCACGCCAACGGTGGTCATGTTGTAGCGCGAATCGGTTGAACTCAGGGCGGTACCGCCGACGTTGCGGTTCGTGCTGACGCTGGCCGTCAGGTCCAGCGTGGGCTTGTGGCCTGCCTTGGCCTTGTCAGTTTCCAGCGTAGCCAGTTCGACGCCGATGCGCGCCTGGCGGATGGCTGGATGCTGCTCCTGGCCCTGTTGCACCCAGGTGTTCACTTCCTCTGGCAACAGCGCCGGCAGGGTGAACGCCGGAGCCAGCGGGTACGGGCTGGCGTCAACCTTGCCAACCAGCTGGCTGAGTGCCAGCCTCTTGACACGTAGGTCGTTGTCGGCAGCGATTTCCTGGGCCGTCACCAGGTCGAAGCGTGCCTGCGCCTCGCGCGTGTCGGTGATGGTGGCGGTGCCGACCTCGAAGTTGCGACGGGCCGAGGCCAACTGTTCGGCCACGGCGGCCTTCTGCGCCTGCACGAAGGCCAGGCTGTCCTGTGCGGCGAGCACGTCGAAATAGGCCTGGCTGACCCGCACGATCAGGTCCTGGTCAGCGGCCTGCAGCTGGGCTTCGGCCAGATCGGCCTGGCGCGTACCCTGCTGGTAGCTGGCGAGACTGTTCGGGCGGTACAGCGGTTGGGTAGCGTTGATGCCAGCACTCTGGTTGTCGAAGGATCGGGCAGGCGCTCCGGCGGGCTCCTGGTACTCGATGCGGCTGTTCGACGCGCTGGCGGTGAGGTTCACCGTAGGCAGCAGCGCGGACTTGGCCTGGTCGGCCTTGTAGAGATTGGCCTCGTACTGCGACTTGGCGGACTGGTAGGCCGCATCGTGGCCGCGGGCCGCATCGTAGAGCGCCAGCAGGCTCTGGGCGCGCACGGGCAGGGCCAGCGCGGCGCCGATGGCCAGGGTCAGGGGCAGCAGACGGCAGGTTTTCATGGGGCGGTTACTCCGGGAGGGTATGCGGGAAATGCGGCTTGTGGCTTGTCTCAGTAGCGCGGGACGGCCGGATCCACCTGCAGAGACCAGGCATTGATGCCACCGCTGATGTTGGCCACGTGCTTGAAGCCCTGGTGCTCAAGGAACTGCGCAACGCGCATGCTGCGCCCACCGTGGTGGCACATGCAGGCCACCGGGCGCGTGGGGTCGAGTTCATGGAGCCGCGGCGGTATCACCCCCATGGGGATGGCCACCAGATCGTAGGCAGCATCAGGCTGGATGCTGGCCTGCTGCAGCTCGGACGGCTCGCGCACATCGAGGATGAGCGGGCGGCCGTGCGCCTGGGCTTTCGCTGCCCAGTCCTTGATGTCACCGGGATGGACGTGTTCGATCATGATGGTGTCGCCCGCAGTGGCCTCAGAAGTTGAAGCGCGAATGCTCGGGGAAGCCCAGCAGGCGCGGCGCCACCGTGTCCCAGCCCTGGCTGGTCAGGTATTCGACGGCGCTGGTGCGCCGGATCAGGGTGGCGCGCATCACCGGCGCTTCGCCAACGATGGCCATCAGGCGGCCGCCGGTCTTGAGCTGTTCCAGCAGTTGGTGCGGCACTTCGGCCACCGAGCCGCTGAGCACGATGACGTCGAAGGGGCCTTCGACCGGCGCGCCCTTGGCGCCGTCGGCCTGGCGCACTTCCACGTTGGAGATGCCGGCCTTCTGCAGATGGGTGCGCGCCAGCGTGGCGAGCGCGGGGTCGATCTCCAGCGAGATCACGCGCTGGGCGCGCTGCGCCAGCAGGGCGGCCATGTAGCCGGCGCCCGCGCCGATCTCCAGCACCTTCTCGTGTTTCTGCACGGCCAGGTCCTGCAGCATGCGGGCCTCGACCTTGGGCGCCAGCATGCACTGGCCTGCCTCGCCACCGGCGCGCAGGGGCAGCTCCATGTCGGCGAAAGCCAGGGACTTGTGGGCGGCGGGCACGAAGTCCTCGCGGCGTACCACGGAGAGAGTGTCCAGCACGGCGGAGTCGAGCACGTTCCAGGGGCGGATCTGCTGCTCGATCATGTTGAATCGGGCTTGTTCGAAGTTCATGTTAAATACTCCAAGGGGTATTGTAAGGATTCCTGGGAAATTTTACTTGGCAGGTGCTTTTTCGCCGCGCCAACGCCGGCCCAGCCACTGGCTGAAGTCGTCCATGTAGCAGTAGACCACAGGCACCACCACCAGCGTGAGCAGGGAGGAGGTGATGACGCCGCCGATCACGGCCTGGCCCATGGGGGCGCGCTGCTCGGAGCCCTCGGTGAGGGCGAAGGCCAGCGGCACCATGCCGAAGATCATGGCCAGGGTGGTCATCAGGATGGGGCGCAAGCGCACCCGCGCCGCCATCAGAAGGGCTTCGGCGCGCTCCATGCCCGGGACGCGGCGGCCGTCCGCGTCCACCTGGTCTTCGCGCGCGCGGATCGCGAAGTCCACCAGCAGGATGGCGTTCTTGGTCACCAGGCCCATGAGCATGACCACGCCGATGATGGAGAACATCGAGAGGGTGGAGCCGAACATCAGCAGGGCCAGTACCACGCCGATCAGGGTGAGCGGCAGCGAGGTCATCAGCGCCAGGGGCTGGAAGAAGCTCTTGAACTGGCTGGCCAGGATCATGTAGATGAAGATGACGGCCATGGCCAGGGCGGAGATCGCGTAACCGAAGGACTCCTGCATGTTCTTGGTCGAGCCGCCGAACTGGTAGCGGTAACCCGGCGGGAAGCTGATGCCGTCCAGCGCCTTGCGGATGTCGGCCGAGATCTCGCCGGCCGAGCGGTTGTAGACGTTGGCGTTGATGGCCACCTCGCGCATCAGGTCACGCCGGTTGATCTGGTTGGAGCCGGTGTCCGCGGCCAGCGCGGCGACCTGGTTCAGGCGCACCACGCGCGAGCTGCCGTCGCTGTTGCTGCCCATGGCAAAGGGCAGGCGCTCCAGATCGGCCATGCTGTTGCGCGATTCAGGGGCCAGGCGCACGTTGACGTCATAGGTCTGGTCGTCGCTGGCGCGCCAGTTGCCCACGGTCTGGCCGGCCACCAGGATGCGCAGGGCGCCGGCGATCTGGTTCACGTTCAGGCCCAGGTCGGACGCGGCCTCGCGCCGCACTCGCACGGCAATGGTGGGCTTGCCCGGCTTGACGCTGGAATCGAGATCCACCAGGCCCGGGATGTCGCGGATCTTGTCCGTGACCAGCTGGCTGAGGCGTTCCAGTTCCTGCAGGTCGCTGCCCTGCAGGGAGAACTCGATCTGCTTCTGGCCGCCCACGGCATCGAGCAGGCCGGCGTGTGTGACCGTGATGCCCGGCACCCGTCTGAGGCGCTCGCGCAGCAGCGCCGAGATCTGATCCACATTGCGCGTGCGTTCCTTGCGGTCGATCAGACGCACATAGACACTGGCGTAGTTCTTGCCGAGCGCATTGCCGGTGTTGATCGTGGCCAGCGAATAGCGCACCTCGGGGAATTCGCGCAGGATGTCCTGCACCTGGCGGGCCTTGGTCTCGGTGACCTCGATGGACGAACCCACCGGCGTGTAGAAACTGACCGTGGTTTCGGAGAAGTCGGCCTTGGGCACGAACTCGGTCCCCAGCAGCGGCACCATGACGATGCTGAGCACGAAGATGGCGAAGGCGATGCCCAGCGTGGTCAGCTTGTGGACCAGTGACCAGCGCAGGATGCCCTGGTAGCCCTCGGCCAGGCTTTCGGTGGCGCGGTCGAACCAGCCGGTCACGCGTCCGATAGTCCTGTCGTAGAAGGTCACAGGCTCGCGGTGCTTGCCGTGCCCGTCGATGCTCGGATCGTGCCAGAGCGAGGACAGCATGGGGTCCAGCGTGAAGCTCACGAACATCGAGATCAGCACCGCCGCCACGATGGTGATGCCGAACTCGTGGAAGAACTTGCCGATGATGCCGCCCATGAAGCCGATGGGCATGAACACCGCCACGATGGAGAAAGTGGTGGCCAGCACGGCCAGGCCGATCTCCTGCGTGCCGTCCAGCGAGGCCTCATAGGGCGCCTTGCCCATCTGCACGTGGCGCACGATGTTCTCGCGCACCACGATGGCGTCGTCGATCAGCAGGCCCACGCACAGCGAGAGCGCCATCAGCGTGATCATGTTGATGGTGAAGCCGAACCAGTACATGAAGAGGAAGGTGCCGATCAGCGCGATCGGCAGCGTCAGGCCGGTGATGACGGTCGACCGCCAGGAGTTCAGGAAGAGGAAGACGATGAGCACCGTCAGCAGGGCGCCTTCGATCAGGGTGCGGCGCACGTTGTCCACCGCCACGCGGATCGGGCGCGAGCCGTCCTGGATGGGCTCCAGGCGCACACCCGGGGGCAGCTGGCTCTTCATCTCGGCCACGGTGCGCATCAGGCCATCGATGACGGCGATGGTGTTCTCGTCCTGAGCCTTCTGCACCGACATCAGCAGGGTGCGCTGGCCGTTGTGCAGGGCCAGGGTCTCGACCTCCTGCGGGCCGTCCTGTACGGTGGCCAGCTGGGCCAGGCGGATCGGGGTTCCGCCCTTGCGCGCCACGATGATGCGGCCGAAGTCCTCGGGGCGCTGCATGCGCGCGTCGACCTGCACCGCCAGTTCCTGCGTGCTGGAGCGCACGGCGCCCACCGGCAGTTCCTGGTTTTCGCTCTTCACGGCGGCCACGACCTGATCGGGCGTGATGCCGTAGGCTTCGAGCGCCGCGGGGCGCATGTAGATGTTGATCTCGCGCCTGGTCGCGCCCACCAGGGTCACGGCGCCGACGCCGCGCACGTTCTCCAGCCGCTTCTTGAGCACCTGGTCGGCCCAGCTCGTGAGCTCCACCGCGCTGGGTCGGGGGCCTGGCTGGCGCGCCGCGCCGGACCGCTCCAAGCAAGCGCGCGCCCCCTCGGGGGGCAGCGAAGCACACGCAGTGGCGAGCGTGGGGGCTGTCGGTTCAGGCAGCACGGCCAGCGACCAGATGGCGCGGCTGGCCGGGTCGAAGCGCAGCACACGCGGTTCCTTGACCTCGGTGCGCAGACTGGGGCGGATGGCGGCCACCTTCTCGCGCACGTCCTCGGCGGCCTTGCGGCCGTCGATGTGCAGCTGGAACTCGATGATCACCACCGACTGGTTCTCGTAGCTGCGCGAGGTCAGGGCATTGATGCCGGCGATGGAGTTGACGCCTTCCTCGATCTTCTTGGTGACTTCACTCTCCACGATCTCGGGCGCGGCGCCGGGGTATTCGGTGCTGACCACGACCACGGGGAAGTCCACATTGGGGAACTGGTCGACCTGCAGGCGCTGGTAGGAAAACAGGCCCAGCACCACGAAGGCCAGCATGACCATGGTGGCAAAGACCGGGTTCTTGAGACTGACGCGGGTGAACCACATGGCTTAACGGCCCTGTGCAGCCGGCGCCGCGGCAGCGGTGCGCACCGAGGTGCCTTCACGTACGGGTCCAACCGTGCCGGCCAGCACCAGGCTGCCTTCGGGCAGGCCGTTCACGACCACCATGTCCTGCCCGCCGGCCTGGCCGCGGGCACCCAGGGTGACGCCCACGTGGCGCACCTGCTGCTTGTCGACCACCTGCACATAGGGCTGAGGTTTGTCGGTGCGCACGAGCTGCAGGGGCAGGGCCAGGGCCTTGAGCCTCTCGGTGCCCAGCGAACCCTGCACGAACAGTCCCTGGCGCAGGCCTGGCACGGACTTGAGTTGCAGGTAGACCAGCACGCTGCGGCTGCCGGCCTGGGTGCTGGGGTTGATGCGCGCCACGCG
>JAGWTL010000318.1 GCA_028869035.1 Burkholderiales bacterium
CCTGCCGTTCAGGCTGAGCCTGTCGAAGCCCTTCGACAGGCTCAGGGCGAGCGGATGTGAGGTGCTTGTCATGATTTATGAAAGCCTCAATAGGAGCCCGGATGCCCACGCTCAACCTCATCGGCGGCGGGCGTGTCGGCAAGACGCTGGGCCGCCTGTGGCAGACACAGGGCGTCCTGCAAGTACAGGACGTGCTGACCACCTCGCCCGCCAGCGCGCAGGCTGCGGTGGATTTCATCGGCGCCGGTCGGCCCGCCAACTCCGTGCAGACCCTGCGGCCTGCCGACTGCTGGCTGATCGCCGTGCCCGACCGGCAGATCGCCGCCAGCGCGCAGGCCCTGGCCCGTGCCGGCCGGCCACCGTCCATCGCCTTCCACGCCAGCGGTGCGCTGGCCGCCGCTGAACTCGCGCCTCTGCAGGCCGCGGGCTGGCAGATCGCCAGCGCGCACTGCATCCTGAGCTTTGCCACGCCGGCCACGGCCGTGCAGCAGTTCCCCGGCACCTCCTGCGCCCTCGAAGGCGATGCCGCCGCGCTTGCCGCTTTGCAGCCACTCTTCAGCGCCATTGGCGCGCACTGTTTCACCCTGCCCTCGGCCGACAAGCTGCGTTACCACGCGGGTGCCGTCTTCGCCACCAACTTCCTGCCCGTGCTGCAGGCCACGGCCGAAGCACTGTGGCTGAACAGCGGCGTGCCCCCCGAGCTGCTGCCGCAGCTGCGCACCACCCTGCTGCGCAACGCCGTCGACAACCTGCTGGCCCTGGGGCCGGCCGGTGCGCTGACCGGCCCGGCCGCACGCGGCGACACGGCCCTGGTGCAGCACCAGGGCCAGGCCGTGGCGGCCTGGGACGCACAGGCCGGCGCCGCGTACACCGCGCTCAGTGAGCTGGCCGCCCGGCTGGCGCGCGAGGGTCGGCTCTGACCGTCATCGCGGCAGGCCCGGCTGCGTTATTCTTCCTGTCACCCTCATCGCTGCGCCCTGCACCTCATGAAGAAACCCCTCAAAGTCCTGCTCATCGCCCTTGCCGCCGTCGTCGTCTTGCTGGTGGCCGTGGCGGCCTTCATCGTCGCCACCTTCAACCCCAATGACTACAAGCCTGAACTGATCAAGCGGGTCAAGGAGCAGACCGGCCGCACCCTGTCCATTCCCGGCCAGATCCGGCTCACCCTGTTTCCGCGCATCGGCGCCGACCTGGGCCAGCTCGCGCTGTCCGAACCGCGCAGCGAGCAGACCTTCGCCGCCGCCCAGCAGGTGAAGGTTTCAGTGGCGCTGCTGCCGCTGTTCTCCAAAAGGGTGGAGGTGGACCGTGTCCTGGTCGACGGCCTGAATATCAAAGTGCAACGCGACCGCCAGGGCCGTTTCAACTTCGACGATCTGCTGCACCAGGACGACAAAGCCCCAGCATCGCCTGACGCAGGCAAGTCGGAAGCCCCTCCCGCCCTGCCCCTGCTCCAGGTCGGCGGCATCGCCATCACCAACGCCAGCCTGGACTACCGCGACAACGCCAGCGGCCAGCGCCTGGGCGTCTCCAAGCTGAACTTCAGCACCGGCCCCATCGCCGAGGGCAGGAAGAGTCCCTTGGACTTCAGTGCCGACCTCCAGGGTACGGACCCGCAGCTGGCCCTGCAACTGAGCGTCAAGAGTGACTTCACGCCCCGGCTCGCGCAGCAAAAGCTGCTGCTCGAAAACTTCAAGGCCAGCCTGGGCGGCGCTGCGGCCGGCCTGCGTGATCTGCAGCTCAAGCTGGGCCTGGCCAGCGTCGAGGCCAGCGCGCAAACCATCGAAATCCCGGCGCTCACGCTGGAGGTCTCGGCCCCCAACCCGGCCGGCGGCTCGCTGGCGCTCAAGCTGCAAGGCCCGGTCTCGGTCGATCTGGCCCATGAAGCCGTGCAGCTGGCGCTCGACGGCCAGCTCGACAGCACCACCCTGGCCCTCAAGGCCGACGTGAAACGCTTCTCTCAACCAGCCATCGACTTCGACATCGCCCTGGGTGAGCTCGACGCCGACCGTTACCTGCCCAGGAGCGCCAAACCGGCCGCAGCGGCTGGCAGCGGCCCGGCCGGGCCTGAAGCCGTCATCGATCTTTCGCCGCTGCGCACGCTGGACGCACGGGGCGCGCTCAAGATCGCCTCGCTGAAAATCATGAACCTGCGTGCCGCCAGCCTCCGCCTGCAGCTCAAGGCCCAGGGGGGCAAGGCCGAACTCAAGCCGCTGACGGCCACGCTTTACGGCGGCGGCGTGAACGGCACGCTCACGGCCAGCGCCCAGGGCGCCCAAAGTCTGGCCGCCAAGCTGGACCTGCGCGGCATCAACCTCGGCCCGCTGATGAAGGACGCGCTGAACCAGCAACCCATAGACGGGCGCGGCAATGTGGCGCTCGATGTCAGCACCAGCGGCAACACCGTGAGCCTGTTCAAGAAGAACCTCAACGGCACGGCCGGCGTGCAGCTCACGGACGGCGCCATCAACGGCCTGGACATCGCCGGCGCCCTGCGCAATGCCAAGGCCAAACTCGGCGGCGGTTCCCAGGAAGGCAAGGCCGGCGCCCAGGAGAAGACCGACTTCACCGAGTTCGGCGCCAGCTTCAAGATCACCCAGGGTGTGGCGCACAACGACGACCTCTCCGCCAAGACGCCCCTGCTGCGCCTGGGCGGCGCCGGTGACATCTTCATTGCCGAGGACCGTCTGGACTACACGGTGAAGGCCACCGTGGTGCCCACCCTGCAGGGCCAGGGCGGGCCCGAGATGGAGCAGCTCAAGGGCCTGACCCTACCCGTGCGCCTGAGCGGCCCCTACACGGCCATCACCTGGAAGATCGACTTCGGTGCCGGTGCCGGCAACCGCGCCAAGGAACTGGTCGATCAGCGCAAGGCGCAGCTGCAGCAGGAAGCCCAGCAGCGGCTGGACGAGGAAAAGGCCAAAGCCGCGCAGCGCCTCAAGGAACAGGCCGAAGACCGGCTCAAGAACCTGCTGCGGCGTTGATCAGTCGCCGGGCTGCCCGAACTTCAGCACGCGCGTGGCCAGCAGGGTCTCGGCGAAGAAGCAGCACAGTGCGGCCATGAAGCAGCTCACGCCGGCCAGGAAGGCGTAGATCGCCAGCCGTTCGATCTGGAACACCGTGGTCTCTCCCAGGAAGAGGATCACGATGGTCAGGCCGATCATGAAGGCGCACAGGGTCAGCAAACCGATGGTGCTGTTGGCCAGCTTGCCGCGTGTGCGCAGCATGGCCAGCTCCGCGGTCCACTGCGGCGCAAGCACGGGCTCGGCATTGAGACGCAGTTTTTCTTCCAGAACACGGCCACGGTCGATGATGCGCGAGAGGCGCCCGGCCACGGCGCCGATCATGCCGGAGACGGCGGTCAGCAGGAACACCGGCGCCACGGCCAGCTGGATGCCGTGGGTGACGGTGGCGGAATCGACAAA
>JAGWTL010000023.1 GCA_028869035.1 Burkholderiales bacterium
ACCAGGGGCACGACCGTGGTACGGTTGATCTCGGCCCGCTCCTGCAGCTCGGCATGGCGCACCACCTGCAGATAGACCAGGCGGAAGAGGAGGATCAGGAAGCAGGCGAAGACCAGCAGCGAGACGACCAGCACCCGCGCACGGAAGCGGTGCAGGTCGGCTTCGACGTTGCGCAGTTCGGTCATGACAGACTGTGCTCTACAGGGGCCGGTTGGCGTCTGGATCGGGCGCGCGCCGCTGCGGCAGCAGCAACAGGAGGGAAGCCAGCGGCCACAGCAGCGCCTCGATCAACGGCGCCAGCAGAAGGGCAAAACCGGGGAAATTGCCGCCCACCATCAGGCGCACGGCCAACGCCACCGCATGGGCTGCAATCAGCAGCGGCAGCACGTGCACTGCCTGCGAGGCCAGCGTGAACCACAGCAGCCGGCGATGGATGGCGATGGCCAGGAAGTTCAGCACGGCATAGGCTAGGGCGTGCTGCCCGAGCACGCTGCCCTGGTGCACGTCCATCAGCAGGCCGAACACGAAGGCCGCACCTATGCCGATGCGCTGCGGCTGGTGCACGCCCCAGAAGACCAGGGCCAACGCCAGCAGATCAGGCGCCCAGGCGGCGCGCCCCCAGAGCGCGATATTAAACAGGAGGTTGAGGCCGAAGGCGCCAAAGAGGCTGCCCCAGATGAACAGGGGATTGGCCGGCAGGAGCAGCTGCTGACCCGGACGCATGATCATTTCTGCACCGCCTTGCCGCCATCTTTCCTGGCTGGTTTCGCGGCGGGCGCAGCCTTGTCCTGCGGACGCGGCGGCTGCTGGCCCGCCAGACTGGGCAGAACCAGCACCTGCGTGGCGCCGGCCACGCGGGCTTGCGGCACGCAATAGATGAGGGCGAAGGGCAGTTCCACGCGGCGCTCGACCTTCTCGACGCGCGCCACCGGCAGGCCCGGCGGGAACACGCCATCGATGCCGCTGGTGGTCAGGATGTCACCGGGCTGCACATCGGCATTGCTGCCCATGTAGCGCAACTCCAGGGCCCCGCCATGCAGATTGGGATCGCCAAAGGCCACGGCGCGCACGCCGGTGCGGATGTTGAGCACGGGGATGGCCTGGTCGGCGTCGATCACCAGCGTCACTTCGCTCAGCGAGGGGTAGACCCGGGTCACCTGGCCCAGCACACCGGATTCGTCGAGCACCGGGGCGCCGGCGCTTACGCCATGGATCAGGCCCTTGTCGATGATGACCTTGTGGGCATAGGGATCGGCCGCGTCGTAGAGCACCTGCGCGGCCAGGCCCGGCGTGGGCATGCGCTGGCGCAGCTCCAGCAGCTGGCGCAGACGTTCGTTCTCCTGGGCCAGCTGGTCGTACTGCTGCACGCGCGGCGACTGCAGGCGCAATTGCTCGCGCAAGGCGGAGGCGTCGTCCTGCGCGCTGCGCAACGACTGCACCTGGCGAAAACCGTCACGGGCCCAGCTCACCGGCTGCAGCAGGGCCCACTGCACGGGATAAAGCACCGAGGCAATGGTCATGCGCACGGGCCCCGTCAACTGGAAGCGTGTGTCGGCCACCATGAGGAACAAGGCCATGGCGCTGAACAGCATGAGCTTGGACAGAGCCGAAGCGCCCTGCCGGAAAAAGGGTGGGGGAGTTCTTTCCAGCGTACCGAAAGGCATCGCTGTACCTGCCGCTTATTCGTTCGTGAAGATGGCGCCCAGACGGTCCATGCGTTCGAGTGCGATGCCGCAGCCGCGCACCACACAGGTCAGCGGGTCCTCGGCCACCAGCACCGGCAGACCGGTCTCCTCGGACAGCAGGCGGTCCAGGTCGCGCAGCAGGGCGCCACCACCGGTCAGCATCATGCCGCGGTCGGCAATGTCGGCGCCGAGTTCGGGCGGGGTCTGCTCCAGCGCGTTCTTCACGGCCGAGACGATGTTGTTGAGCGGGTCGGTCAGCGCTTCCAGGATCTCGTTGCTGGAGATCGTGAAGCTGCGCGGCACGCCTTCGGACAGGTTTCGACCGCGCACCTCCATCTCGCGCACCTCGCTGCCGGGGAAGGCCGAGCCGATGTTCTTCTTGATCGATTCTGCCGTGGGCTCGCCGATCAGCATGCCGTAGTTACGGCGGATGTAGTTGATGATGGCCTCGTCGAACTTGTCGCCGCCGACGCGCACCGAACCCTTGTAGACCATGCCGCCGAGCGAGATCACGCCGACCTCGGTGGTGCCGCCGCCGATGTCCACGACCATGGAGCCGGAGGCTTCCGACACCGGCAGGCCCGAGCCGATGGCCGCGGCCATGGGTTCCTCGATCAGGTAGACATCGCTGGCGCCGGCGCCCAGGGCCGACTCGCGGATGGCGCGGCGCTCGACCTGGGTCGAGCCGCAGGGCACGCAGATGATGATGCGCGGGCTGGGCTTGAACACGCCGCGCGGGTGGACCATCTTGATGAACTGCTTGAGCATCTGCTCGGTGACGGTGAAGTCGGCGATCACACCATCCTTCATGGGGCGGATGGCCTCGATGTTGCCGGGCACCTTGCCCAGCATGGCCTTGGCCTCGTGGCCCACGGCCTGGATGGTCTTCTTGCCCTGCGGGCCGCCTTCGTGGCGGATCGCCACCACCGAGGGCTCGTCCAGGACGATGCCGCGGTCGCGCACGTAAATCAGGGTGTTGGCCGTGCCCAGGTCGATGGCCAGGTCAGTGGAGAAATACTGACGGAAAGCTCCAAACATTACTCGTTCCTCTCTGGGGGCACGGCCGAGCTTCGCTCGCCCGTCGCCCGGTGCGCACATCGCGCGGTGGTGATTCGGTACGCAGCGCCGCAATACCTGTGGACAGGAAAGGGCGCCACCGGGGAAGGACTTCCCAAAGGCGGGATAATACCCTATCCCCTGTGTATAACCCGCTGTTCCGGGGCCCCTCGGCCCCCGGGCTTACACCCGGTTTCAACCTGCCTGCCATGTCCCTGACCCCTGCAGACATCTCGCGCATCGCCAATCTGGCCCGCCTCGAGCTCCACCCGGCCGAAAGCGAACGCATGCGCCTGCGCATCAACAGCTTCTTCGACATCGTCGAGCAGATGCGCGCTGTCGACACCACCGGCATCGAACCCCTGTCCCATCCCACCATGGCTGCGGTCACCGGCGTGGCCGCGCTGCGCCTGCGCGAGGACGTGGCCAGCGAGCCCAACCAGCGCGAGGCCAACCAGCGCAGCGCCCCCGCCGTCGAGCGCGGGCTCTTTCTCGTGCCCAAGGTGATTGAGTGATGCCCGAACTGCACCAACTGTCCGTGGCCGAGCTGGCCCTCCATCTGCGCGAGAAAAAGGTTTCCGCCGTCGAGACCGCGCAGCATTTCCTCGCGCGCATGCGCGCCCATCAGGACCTCGCGGCCTTCCTGGCCGTGGATGAAGAAGCCACCCTGACCCAGGCCCGCGCGGCCGACGCAGCGATTGCCGCCGGCAGCGCCGGTGCGCTGGCCGGTGTGCCCATCGCGCACAAGGACATCTTTGTCACCAAGGATTTCGCCTCGACCGCCGGCTCGAAGATCCTGGCCGGCTACCGTTCGCCTTTCGACGCCACCGTAGTACGCCGACTGGCCGACGCCGGTATGGTGACGCTGGGCAAGCTGAGTTGCGACGAGTTCGCCATGGGCTCGGCCAACGAAAGCGTGGCCGTGCCGGCCGTTGGTCACAAGGTGCCATCACCTGTGCGCAATCCTTGGGACCCGAGCTGCATTGCCGGTGGCTCGTCCGGCGGCAGCGCCGCCGCCGTGGCCGCGCGCCTGGCCCCCGCAGCCAGCGGCACCGACACCGGTGGCTCGATCCGCCAGCCCGCGTCGTTTTGCGGCATCACCGGCATCAAGCCCACCTATGGCCGCGCCAGCCGCTACGGCATGATCGCCTACGCCTCCAGCCTGGACCAGGCCGGCCCCATGGCACGCTCTGCCTCCGACTGCGCCCTGCTGCTCTCGGCCCTCTGCGGCCCGGACCCGGACCGCGACTCGACCTCGCTGGACGTGCCCGCGCAGGATTACAGCCGCGGCCTGAACGACAAGCTCGATGGCCTGCGCATCGGCCTCCCCAGGGAGTTTTTCGGCCCCGGCCTGGCCGCCGACGTGCGCGCGGCCATTGACGCGGCACTCAAGGAATACGAGAAGCTCGGAGCAAAACTCGTCGAGATCTCGCTGCCGCGTACCGAACTCGCGATCCCGGTCTACTACATCATCGCCCCGGCCGAGGCCAGCTCCAACCTCTCGCGCTTCGACGGCGTGAAGTTCGGCCACCGGGCGAAGGACTACACCGACCTGCTTGAGATGTACAAGAAGACCCGCGCCGAAGGTTTCGGCGACGAGGTCAAGCGCCGCATCATGGTGGGCACCTATGTGCTGAGCCACGGTTACTACGACGCCTACTACCTGCAGGCGCAAAAGATACGCCGCCTGATCGCCGACGATTTCCAGCAGGCCTTCAAGCAGTGCGACGTGATCGCCGGCCCGGTGGCGCCCACCGTGGCCTGGGCCCTGGGCGACAAGACCGACGATCCGGTCGCCGCCTACCTGGCCGACATCTACACCCTGCCCGCCTCGCTGGCCGGCCTGCCCGGCATGAGTGTGCCCGCCGGTTTTGGAGCAGGCAACATGCCCGTGGGCCTGCAGCTGATCGGTAACTATCTGCAAGAAGGCAAGCTGCTCAACGCCGCCCACCGCTACCAGCAGGCCACCGACTTCCACCTCCGCACCCCGGAGGGCTTTTGAGATGACCGCCAAACTCGTTCAAGGCTACGAAGTCGTGATCGGCTTCGAGACACACGCCCAACTCTCCACCCAGAGCAAGATCTTCAGCCGAGCGCCCACGGCCTTCGGCGCCGAACCCAACACCCAGGCATGCGCCGTGGACCTGGCGCTGCCGGGCACGCTGCCGGTCATGAACCGCGGCGCGGTCGAGCGCGCCATCCGCTTCGGTCTGGCCATCGGCTCGCACATCGCGCCGCGCAGCATCTTTGCGCGCAAGAACTACTTCTACCCCGACCTGCCCAAGGGCTACCAGATCAGCCAGTTCGAGATCCCGGTGGTGCAGGGTGGCGAAATCAGCTTTTACCTCGGCCCGTCGACAGGCTCAGGGCAGGCTCAAGAGAAGAAGACCGTGCGCCTGGTGCGCGCCCACCTCGAGGAGGACGCAGGCAAATCGCTGCACGAGGACTTCATCGGCCAATCAGGCATCGACCTGAACCGCTCGGGCACCCCGCTGCTGGAGATCGTGACCGAGCCCGACATGCGCTCCAGCGAAGAGGCCGTGGCCTACGCCAGGGAGCTGCACAAGATCGTCACCTGGATCGGCATCTGCGACGGCAATATGCAGGAGGGCAGCTTCCGCTGCGACGCCAACGTCTCGGTACGCAAGCCCGGCCAGCCCCTGGGCACCCGCCGCGAGATCAAGAACCTGAACAGCTTCAAGTTCATGCAGCAGGCCATCGACTACGAGGTGCGCTGGCAGATCGAGCAGATAGAGGACGGCCACGCCATCCAGCAGGCCACCGTGCTCTTCGACCCCGAAACGGGCGAAACCCGCGCCATGCGCACCAAGGAGGACGCGGCCGACTACCGTTACTTCCCCGACCCGGACCTGCCGCCGCTGGTGATCGCGTCTGAATGGATCGAGCGTGTGCGCAGCGAACTGCCTGAGCTGCCGCGCGCAGCTGCTGAGCGTTTTGTGCGCGACTTTGGATTGTCGGAATACGACGCGTCCATGATGACTCAGAGCAAATCAACCATGATTTACTTCCAAGAAGTCATCCATCAAAACCCGCCTGTGCAGCCCAAAATCGCCGCAAACTGGATCATGGGTGAGGTTTCGCGCCGCCTGAACGCGCAGGATATTGTCATCGAGCAATCTCCTGTTAGCCCCGCTCAACTTGCCACCCTGATCGGACGCATCGCAAGCGGCATCATCTCCAATAACGCTGCCAGGCAGGTCTTTGATGCGTTGTGGAACGGCGAAGACCATGACATCGACACCCTCATCGAGGCCAAAGGCCTCAAGCAAATGAACGACTCCGGCGCGCTGGAAAAGATTATCGACGAGGTGATCGCCGCCAACGCCGACAACGTGGCGCAGTTCAGAGCCGGCAAGGACAAGGCTTTCAACGCCCTTGTCGGCCAGATCATGAAAGCCAGCAAGGGCAAGGCCAATCCGCAGCAGGTCAACGACCTGTTGCGCAGCAAGCTGGCTTGAGTCTCTTCAGTTCACCGGCGCGGCGACCTGAGCCCAGAGCTGCTGCAGGCGCACCAGCTCCTCGTCGAAACGGGAATTCACACGCCCCATTTCGGCCTCCTGGTCGGCGATGAAACGCTCCTGCACGGCCATGCTCCTCTCGTTTTCCTCCACGAGCCGCCGCAGCGAAGGTGGAACCTTGCTCGGGTCCTTGGCGTAGAACTCCAACTCGGTGTCCAGCTCCTTGCGCTGGCGCTGCAGTTCCCGGACGCGGTTCATGGCGGCCTGGCGCACCACGCTGATCTGGGTCAGGGCTTCGGAGCGCTCCTTGTCATGCACGGAACGGCTGGGATAACGCACCAGCAGGGCGCGCTCGCGCCGTTTTTCCTCAGCCTGGCGCGCCTGCTCCTCGGCTTCACGGCGTTTTCTGGCCTCCAGCGCGGCGCGCTCGGACCCAGTCAGGGTGGGGGGAATGATGGCGCGCACCGTGCCACTGGGGTTGAGCAGCCTTTGCTCGCGGTCGGCGCATTCACTGATGGGGCGGTCGGAGGTGAGCTTGCGCCCCTTGGCATCGACGCAACTGTAAATGCCGCCTTCGACGCTGGCCTGCGCGTACGCCTGCAGCGCGCCGCCCGCGAGCAGCATGCCCACCGCCACCATCCCTGCCCATCGCTTCATGTTGATCCATCCTGGACGCCGTAGCGTTGTCGATAAGCCAGCACGCGCGCGTGGTCGGCGGCCAGGCCATCTTTGCTGTTGTGCTCCAGATACTGCAACAAATCGGCCAGCTTCGCAATGGCGGCCACCTGCAATCCCAAGCGATTTCGTACGTATTGCACGGCACTGTAGGGCACGTCCTGCCCGTTTTCGGTGGCCATTTCCTGCCGGTCCAGGGCGATCACCACCCCATGGGGCGTGGCGCCCGCGGCCTCGATCAGGGCGATGGACTCGCGCGCAGCGGTGCCGGCGGACATGACGTCGTCGACGACGAGAACCCGGCCCTTGAGCGGTGCGCCGACCAGGGCGCCACCTTCGCCGTGGTCCTTGGCTTCCTTGCGGTTGTAGGCAAAAGGCACGTTGCGCCCGTGCCGCGCCAGCTCCACGGCCAGGGCCGCGCCCAGGGGGATGCCCTTGTAGGCCGGGCCGAAGATCATGTCGAACGCGATGCCGGAGGCGATCAGGCGGCGCGCATAGAATTCGGCCAGCCGGCCCAGCTTAGCCCCGTCGTCGAACAGGCCCGCATTGAAAAAATAGGGGGAGAGTCGGCCGGCCTTGGTCTTGAATTCGCCGAAACGCAGCACGCCGCATTCGACCGCAAAAGCCACGAAATCCTGGGCCAGGCTGTCCTGCCCGCTCACCACACCGTCCGCCATGGGAAATTCCTTGTTCAAACTCGTCAGCCTCAACCTCAACGGCATACGCTCGGCCACCAGCAAGGGGCTGGAGGCCTGGCTGGACCGGACTCGTCCGGATTGTATGGGGGTGCAGGAGGTCAAGGCCCAGGCCGGCGACGTGGCCGGGCGCTTCGAGGAACTCGCCGGCCTGCGCGGCTACTTCCACTACGCCGAGAAAAAGGGCTACTCGGGCGTGGGGCTCTACACCCGGCACGAACCGAGCGATGTGCGCATCGGCTACGGTTCACCCGAATTCGACGCCGAAGGCCGTTATGTGGAACTGCGCTTCGACACCCCGCAGCGCAAGCTGTCGCTGATCAGCTGCTACTTTCCCAGCGGTTCCTCGGGCGAGGAGCGGCAGGAGGCCAAGTTCCGCTTCCTGGACCAGATCTACCCGCACCTGCAAAAACTCAAGAAACAACGCGAGTTCATCCTCACCGGCGACATCAACATCGCGCACAAGGAAATGGACCTCAGGAACTGGAAAGGCAATCTCAAGAACTCCGGCTTCCTGCCCGAGGAGCGCGCCTGGATGACCCGACTGCTGGACGAAGGCGGCCTGGTCGACGTCTACCGCCGCCTGCAGCCCGAGACCACCGACGCGGCTTACACCTGGTGGAGCAACCGCGGCCAGGCCTACGCCAAGAACGTGGGCTGGCGCATCGACTACCAGCTGGCCACGCCGGCCTTGGCCGAGCGGGCGCGCAGCGAATCCATCTACAAGGGCGAGAAGTTCAGCGACCACGCGCCGCTGACCATCGGCTACGAAGCCCTGCTGTGAGCCCTGGCTTCAGTGGTCGACGTTGAGTCTGGCGTGGATGCGGCGCGTGGTGCGCCACACCGCCCACAAGACCAGCGGGATCAGCGCCCCCACGGCGATCTCAGGGTTGAGCGGCGCGCCGGCAGCCTTGGCGGCCTTGGCCCCATAAAGCAGGAGACTGACCACGTAGTAGGAAATGGCCGCGATGGACAGGCCTTCCACCGTGGACTGCAGGCGCAGCTGCAGTTCCTGCCCGCGCGTGAGCTTTTCCAGCAACTGCTGGTTCTGCGCCTCGGCGGCAATGTCCACCCGCGTGCGCAGCAGGGCGCTGGCGCGCGAGACGCGTTCGGACAGGGAGATCAGGCGCTGCGACGTGGCCACCACCGTGGCCATGGCCGGAGAAAGGCGGCGCTGCAGAAACTCGCCCAGGGTCTGGGTGCCGGGCACCGGCTGCTCACGCAACTCGGCCAGGCGCTGGCCCACCAGGGTGTCATAAGCCCGTGTGGCCGCGAAGCGGTAGTCGTTCTCGGCGGTGGCGCGTTCCACGCGCGCGGCCAGCGCGATCAGGGTGTCCAGCAGTTCCTGCTCCGAGGCCTGCTTGTTTTCCAGACTCGCCGTGATGCCGGCCAGCTGCCCCTCGGCTTGCGTCAGCATGGGCCCCAGGCCCTTGGCCACGGGCAGGCCGCGCAGGGCCATGAGGCGGTAGGTCTCGAGTTCCAGCAGGCGCTGCGAAACGCGGCCGGCCCGCGTTTCCGAGGTTCCGGGCGGCGCGATCACCAGCAGGCGTTCGAAGCCGCTGTCGCGCAGCTGGAAATCGGTCACGGCCAGGGAATGGCCGTTGTTGCCCATGACCGAAGCCACCACCGGGTGGTCACCGAACCAGCGACGCGCCTGCACCAGGCTGCTGTCCGGTGGCGACACCTCACCATGCACCATGGCCAGCTTGATGGCCGCGATGGTGCGCCCCGGAATCTCGCGCAGCCACTGGGGCGCCACCACCAGCGAGGTCAGCAGCTCCGGGTCGCTGGCGTCCAGCCACGCATGCTTGGGCAGCGGCTGCACGATGGAGTAACGCGTGAACTCGGTGTGGCGCTCCCACTTGACGGTGTAACCCTCGAAACGCAGGCGCAGGAAGTTGCCCTGCAGGCGTTCCGGCATCAGGTCCTGCTGGCCGGGCAGGCGGCGCAGGTGCTCGCACTCCTGCTCGCGGCTGATGCCCTCGTTGAGCACGGCCACATAGATCACCAGGGCCGGCAGGCGGATGCGCGCCGAAGGGCGGGCGTGCACCTCGTTGTGCAGCATGGCGCGTTGGCCGTCATCGGCTGGCAGCAGGCGGGCGGGTTCGGCGGGGGCATTCGCATTCATGGGTCGCATTTTGCCGGCATAACGTGACGTCGCCGTGCAAAATGCGGCTTTCAACGTCTCTTTCACCCCCTTTTTCCCTGGCCATGCTCAAGTACCAGACCGTTCCCGTGACCGCCTTTGAACAGAATTGCTCCATCGTCTGGTGCGACGCAACTATGGAGGCCGCCGTCATCGACCCGGGCGGTGACCTGCCGCGCATCACGGCCGAAGTGGTGCGCCTGAGCCTCACGCTCAAGGCCATCTGGCTGACCCATGCCCACATCGACCATGCCGGCGGCACGGCCGAACTCGCCCGCCTGCTCCAGTTGCCCATCATCGGCCCCCATCCCGGCGACCAGTTCTGGATCGACCAGCTGGCCGAGCAGAGCCGCATGTTCCGTTTCCCCCCGTCGGAGCGCTTCACGCCCACCCGCTGGCTGCAGGACGGCGACACCGTGAGCATCGGCCACAGTACGCTCAGCGTACGCCATTGCCCGGGCCACACACCCGGGCATGTGGTCTTCCACTCCTCCGAAGCCCGGCGCGCTTTCGTCGGCGACGTGTTGTTTGCCGGCTCCATCGGCCGCACCGATTTCCCCCAGGGCAACCACGCCGACCTGATCCGCAGCATCACGGAGCGACTGTGGCCCATGGGCAACGATACCGTCTTCATCCCGGGCCACGGCCCCGAAAGCACCTTTGGCCGCGAGCGCCAGACCAATCCTTTTGTAGGCGGAACGTAAGCACACGCTACCGTTCGTCATCTCATGCGGCAGAGCGTACAGAAACCCTGTCTCGCGCTTCAGTAAACGGCACGCCAGGCCGATCTCCTCAATAATCAAATCCAGTTTGAAACTCGGCAACCATCATGAATCCGCTGCGCGCCCGCCTGCTGGCGCTGGCCCTCTTTACTGCAGCGGCCGGCCCGGCGCCGGCCCAAGTCACCTATGCCAACCCGGGCCTCTACAGCCTGGGTCACGGCCTGCCCGTCGGCGGCAGCTGGGGCCTGCGCAGTGACTACAGCCCCGGCCTGAAATGGAAGGGCCCCGAAAGCCGTCTGGAAGCCGGATTCCCGGCCGACATCAACCGTGCCAGCCTCTATGCCGACTGGTTTCCCTTTGGCAGCGGCTTTCGCGTGGTCGGCGGCCTGAGCTTCAACGACACACGCAACGCCCAGGTCAACCCGCTTGGCTCCACGGCAACTGCGGCCGGCAGCCCCTACCAGCTGCGCCCGAGATCCCCCAACACCTCCACCTATGTGGGGGTGGGCTATGGCCAGCAGGGCCAGGCCGGCAAGGGCCTGGGCTTTTACGCCGACATGGGGGTCTCGCTGGGCACACTGCCCAGCGAGACGGACAGCGTTCAGGGCAGCAACGCCACGCTGGACATGGATGGGTGGCGCACGCAGAGCAACGGCTGGCTGGGCTTTCGTTACCTGCCCAGCGTGTCGCTGGGCCTCATCTACCGTTACTGAGCGAACTGCCACCTCAAACGGCATGAACCGTTTTAAAAACGTTGTCGCGGTACACAAGCTTCGGGACATCTCCTTATGAAAAAACAGCTTTTCAGCCTGGCTCTCTTGACCGGTTTTGGCGCCAATATTCAGGCGCAAGACATCTATGGCGGCATCGGCTTGCCCGGTCTTTACACTTTGGGTTATGCCCACCCTGTCAGCAACAGTTGGGGCCTGCGCGGCGAATATGCCGGCGGTCTGTCGGCCAGTGCCAGCGGAACCGACAACGGCGTGCGCTACGACGCCACCCTCAAGTCCAGCCGCGCCGGTCTGTTTGCCGACTGGTTTCCCTTCAGCGGCGGTTTCCGCCTGGTCGGTGGCGTCACGGCCAATGACACCAAGCTGAATGTCAATGGCGTGGGCGGCCCCAACACCACCATCGGCAGCGTCACGACCGACACCACGGGCAAGAAATTCAACGTGAACCTGAAGTACCCGAGCACCACCGCCTATCTGGGCCTGGGCTACGGTCACCATGTCACGACCAAGGGCCTGGGGTTTTATGCCGACCTCGGCGTCACTCTCGGCTCTTTCACGGCCGACATCGACACCGACCTGGTCGGCTACAACGGCATCACCCAGGCCGATGTCGATGCACAGAAAAAGAAGATGAACGACTCCCTCGGTGGCCTGGCTTACCTGCCCAGTTTTTCCGTCGGCATGGTCTATCGCTTCTGAAGCCTCGACGGCTTTCATGGCCGCGCGCCTGCACGACGGGCCCGCTCATACAGCGGCAGCACCTTGGGCAGATTTTTCTCGATTTCGACAATACGGGCCTGGCCCGAAGGGTGGGTGGACAGCCATTGCGGCGGTGCGCCCTTGCTGGCGGCGCTCATCTTGTGCCACAGGCTCACCCCGGCGCGGGGGTCGTACCCCGCGCGCGCGGCCAACTCCATGCCCACCAGGTCCGCTTCCGTTTCGTCGCTGCGGCTGAAACTGAGTTTCGCGAGGCTGGCGCCGCCGCGCGCCGCGCCGTCGGTGAGGCGTGGGTCCACGCCCAGCCAGGCGGCCACCACGGCGCCGCCCACGCGCGCCAGGCCCTCGGTCACGGCGCCCTTGCCCATGCGCTCGCGCGCATGCTCGCGCAAGGCGTGCGCGATCTCATGGCCCATGACCATGGCCACCTCGTCGTCCGTCAGTTGCAACTGGTCGAGGATGCCGGTGTAGAAAGCGATCTTGCCGCCGGGCATGCAGAAGGCATTGACCTGGGGCGACCGGATCAGGCTGACCGCCCATTTCCAGTCCCGCGCGCGCGGATTCCACGCCAGGGCATGCGGAATGATGTTTCTGGCAATGCCCTGCAAGCGCTGGACCTGCGGGTGATCCCGGGGCAGCAGGGCCTGTTTGCTGGCGGCCTGTTTCTGCAGCTGCAGGTATTGCTGTTCCGCCGTTTTCTCGATTTGCTCGGCCGGCACCAGCTTGGTGAAAGCCGAGTTCTTGCCCACGTCCACGCCGTCCCGCTGCGGCGCGGGACGCTCGTTGCAAGCCGCCAGCAACGCGGCTGTCAGCAGCAGGGGCAGCCAGGCCACAAGAGATCGTCGTTTTGTTTCGGTCATGGGATGGGTGAGCCGGGGGCAGCGCTTATTATTCCCGCATGACACCAAGTGCGCCCGAAGCGGCCCAACTCAAGCCCAGCTGGGGCGCCACCCTGCGCGTCTACCTCGAACCCGCCACCCTGCGCATGCTGGCCCTGGGCTTTGCCGCCGGCCTGCCCCTGCTGCTGGTGCTGGGCACGCTGAGCTTTCGCCTGCGCGAGGCCGGCGTGGACCGCGGCACCATCGGCGAGCTCAGCTGGGTCGGCCTGGCCTATGCCTTCAAGTGGGCCTGGGCCCCGTTGGTCGACCGCCTGCCCCTGCCCGGCCTGACCCGCTGGCTGGGCCTGCGGCGCAGCTGGTTGCTGCTCTCGCAGGGGGCCATCATGGCCGGGCTGGTGGGCATGGCCCTGAGCAATCCGCAAAACGGCCTGCAAGCCGTGGTCTGGTGCGCGCTGGCCGTGGCTGTCGCCTCGGCCACGCAGGACATTGCGCTGGACGCCTTCCGCATCGAATCGGCCGGGGCCGAGCGCCAGGCCGCGCTGGCGGCGGCCTACCAGACCGGCTACCGCGTGGCCATGATCTGGGCCGGCGCCGGCGTGCTGTGGCTGGCCGCGCGCGCCGAGGTCAACGTGACCGGCTACCAGAACACCGCCTGGGAAACCGCCTACCTGGTCATGGCCGCCAGCATGCTGCCCGGCGTGCTGACGGTGCTGTTCTCGCGCGAACCGATGCGCCACGAACTGCCGCCTGCGCGCGGCCCGGGCGAATGGCTGCAGGGTGCACTGGTCGAGCCCTTTGCCGATTTCCTGCGCCGCTACCAGTGGCAGGCCGCCCTGATCCTGGGCCTGATCGCGGTCTACCGTATCAGCGACGTGGTCATGGGCATCATGGCCAACCCCTTTTACGTGGACATGGGCTACACCAAGGACGAGGTAGCGGCCGTGACCAAGGTCTACGGCGTGATCATGACCCTGGTGGGCGCCTTCCTGGGCGGCGTGCTGGCCATGCGTCTGGGTGTGATGCGCGTGCTCATGCTGGGCGCCCTGCTCAGCGCGGCCAGCAACCTGCTGTTCGCCTGGCTGGGGACCCGGGGCCACGATGTCACGGCGCTGGTTTTTGTGATCTCGGCCGACAACCTCTCCAGCGGCATCGCCTCGGCCGCCTTCATCGCCTACCTCTCCAGCCTGACCAACATCAGCTACTCGGCCACGCAGTACGCGCTGTTCAGTTCCATGATGCTGCTGGCGCCCAAGTTCATCGCCGGCTTCTCGGGCCACTACGTGGACGCCTACGGCTACAGCCATTTCTTCATCTCCACAGCGCTGCTGGGTCTGCCCGTGCTGCTGCTGGTATGGCTGGCCGCGCGAGCCCAGGCCTCCGGGGCCCGTTCACCCTGAGTCCTGGGCCGGGTTTACCTTTCTTTACGGACGCGACAAGAGCGGCTGACTGCCCCACCGCACCATGGCGGCATGAGCGATAGACTTGCTGACATGAGCCAGCCCCTGCTGATGATCGAGGACGATGCCCGTCTGGCCGCCATGGTCAGCGAGTACCTGGCGCAGTCCGGCTACACCGTCGAGGTCGCCGGCAGCGGCGAGGAAGGGCTGGCCCGCCTGCAGGCCGCGCATCCCGCACCCCAGCTTCTGGTGCTCGATCTCATGCTGCCCGACATGGACGGGTTGGAGATCTGCCGCCGCATCCGCGCCCTGCCCTCGGCCCTGGCGCAGACCCCCATCCTGATGCTCACCGCCAAGGGCGACCCCATGGACCGCGTGATCGGCCTGGAGATGGGCGCCGACGACTACCTGGCCAAACCCTTCGAACCGCGCGAGCTGCTGGCCCGCATCCGCGCCGTGCTGCGTCGCCGCGGCGACAACGGCCCGGCGCCGGCCAGCCAGCTGCGCTTCGGCTCCCTGGCCATCGACCGCGACGCGCGCACCGTCAGCGTCACCGGCCAGGCCTGCGAGCTCACCTCCTACCAGTTCGACCTGCTGGTCACGCTGGCCGAGCGCGCCGGGCGTGTGCTCACGCGCGACCAGATCATGGAGGCCGTGCGCGGACGCGAACTCGAAGCCTTCGACCGCTCGATCGATGTGCACATGGGCCGCATCCGCGCGGCCATCGAGGCCGACCCCAAGTCGCCCAAGCGCATCCTGACCGTGCGTGGCGTGGGTTACGTCTTTGCCCGCCAGCAGGACTAGGGTGACCACGCCGCTGTCCCAGCGCCTCTACTTCCGCGTCTGGCTGGCCGTGGTGGCCGCCATCGTGCTGCTGACCCTGATCTTCGGCTGGATCTGGCGCGTAGAAGCGGAGCGCGAGCGCGCCCAGCGCCCGGGCCGCGAGATCATCCTGCGCAACGCGCAAGGTGAAGTGCTGGGCCAGGCGCAGACACGGGGGACGCGCGTGCCCGGTCAGGGCTGGGAGTTCGAAGTGCCGCTGCGCGATGGCCAGACGGTCTTCGTGCAGTTGCCGCGCCCCGGCAACCGCCTGCCGCCCTCACCGCCGCTGCGCCCCACGGGCTTGCCGCCCCCCTACAACCTGCTCGTGATGCTCGGCCTGGTGGCCGCCGCCGTGGCCCTGGGCGCCTACCCCATCGTGCGCCGCCTGACCAAACGGCTCGAAGCCCTGCAACAGGGCGTGGAACGCTGGGGCGAGGGCGATCTGGCACTGCGCCTGCCCGAGGACGGGCAGGACGAGGTGGCTTTCCTGGCGCAACGATTCAACATCGCCGCCGCCCGCGTGCAGGCCCTGTTGCTCTCGCACAAGACTCTGCTGGCCAATGCCTCGCACGAGCTGCGTTCACCGCTGGCGCGCATCCGCATGGGCCTGGAGCTCATGCAGGCCCAGCCCAGCCCGGCCACGCACGAGGAAATCGCCCGCAACATCCGCGAACTGGACCAGCTGATCGACGAGATCCTGCTGGCCAGCCGGCTGGACGCCAGCCCCGACGATCTGGGACCGCTGGAGCCGGTCGAGCTGGTCGGCCTGTGCGCCGAGGAATGCGCCCGCACCGGCGCCGAGCTGGACGCGCCGGCCGGCGCCACCACCCTGCTGGTCACGGGCCTGACCCGGCTGCTGCGCCGGGCCCTGCGCAATCTGCTGGAGAACGCCCGCCGGCATGGCGGCGGCGCGGTGACTCTGACCCTGCAGACCCAGGGTGCGCAGGCCGAGATCCGGATCTGCGACCGGGGGCCGGGCGTGCCACCCGCCCTGCGCGAACGCATCTTCGAGCCCTTTTTCCGCCTGCCCGGCGCCTCCGAGCGCGAGGGTGGGGTGGGTCTGGGCCTGGCCCTGGTGCGCACCATCGCCCAGCGCCACGGCGGCAGGGTGCATTGCGAGGAAGCGCCGGGCGGCGGCGCCTGTTTCGTGCTGCGCCTGCCGCAAGCCCGCTGATTCCGCAAACCAAACAGCAGGGGTGTGAAAAACTGCACGGCGCCGGCCCAGCCGGGGCTGGCATAAATGACCGGTGTTTCCTATGGTTAGGGCAGCCTAGGGGGAACCTACCATGAGCGCCACCGCCATCCGTCCAACGCAGCCCGACCGCTCGACCATCGTCACGCGGCACCAGAGCTACCGCGGCCTGAAGATCGAACAGAACCTGCTGAGCCAGTTCACCATGTACGTCGTGGACCTGGACCAGTTCGGCCTGTTCATCTCGGATTCCCGGCCCGCAGCCTTCGAAATGGCCTTCGAAGCCCTGTTCAATCCCGCTGCGTTGGCCACTGCGGCCT
>JAGWTL010000319.1 GCA_028869035.1 Burkholderiales bacterium
GACGGGCAGGCGCAGGACTTTGCGTCATGCAGCGCAAGTCCCAACGTTCGGACTGAGCTTGTCGACGTCCTGCGCAAGTTGCTGATCTGCAAAGAGAGCGTTTCGACAGGCCGGTCCCGAGCCCGGTCGAAGGGCTCAGCGCGAGCGAACTTGTTCAGCGCAGCCTCATCGAGTGCAAGTTATTTCCGGGTCCCAGCAGTACCGGGGCCTGTTCACACCAGCTTCGAACGGTTGATGCATGAAAGAGCCCGACAAACCGGGCTTTCCCGATCTGGCACGTCAGCCGAGATCACCCGCTCGCCCTACCCGCCTCGATCGTGATCCTCCGCTCGCAGCGCTGCGCTATCCCCGTGTCATGCGTCACCAGCACCAGGGTCGTGCCCTGCTCGCGGTTCAGTGTGAACATGAGTTCCATCACGGTCTCGCCCGTCGCGTAGTCCAGGCTGCCTGTAGGCTCGTCGGCCAGCAGCACGGCCGGCTGCACCACGAAGGCCCGCGCCAGGGCCACACGCTGCTGTTCGCCGCCGCTGAGCACCTTGGGGTAATGGCCCAGGCGCTGGCCCAGCCCTACGCGGCCCAGCATCTCGGTGGCGGCCTTGCGCGCGTCCTTGCGGCCGGCCAGCTCCAGCGGGAGCATGACGTTTTCCAGCGCGGTCAGGTGGCCCAGCAGCTGGAAGCTCTGGAACACAAAACCCAGCTTCTGAGCGCGCAGGGCGGCGCGACGGTCTTCGTCCAGCGCGAACAGGTCCTGCCCGTCCAGGCGCACGGTGCCGCTGCTGGGCGTGTCCAGGCCGGCCATGATGGACAGCAGGGTGCTCTTGCCCGAACCCGAGGCCCCCACGATGGCCAGAGTCTGGTGCGGCGGGACGCTGAAGTGGATATCGCGCAAAATGTCGAGTGTGCCGGTCGAGTCGGTGACCGACTTGAGCACATGCTCCACGGAAATGATGGGTTCTGACATGGGTTTTTCTTTCTTGCGGCGCTACTGTATCGCGGCCGCCCTGCTGGGCGGTTTTCTGGGGTTATCCCAGGCCGCCACGCCGCGCACGGTGCTGGTGCTCGGTGATTCGCTGAGCGCCGAATACGGCCTGCCGCGTGGCAGCGGCTGGGTGGCCCTGCTCGAGCAGCGCCTGGCCGGTGAAAAACAGGCCGTGCGCGTGGTCAACGCCAGCATCAGCGGCGAAACCACCTTCGGCGGCCGCGCGCGCCTGGCCGCCCTGCTGGCCCAGCACCAGCCCACGCACGTGATCATCGAACTCGGCGGCAACGATGCGCTGCGCGGCCTGGCCCTGGACGCCACGCGCGCCAACCTGGAATGGATGGCACAGCAATCCAAAAAAGCCGGGGCCCGCGTGCTGCTGCTGGGCATGCAGATGCCGCCCAACTACGGCGCGGACTACGGCCGCCGCTTCGCCGGCCTCTACCAGCAGGTGGCGCGCAGCGAGAAGGTCGCGCTGCTGCCCTTTTTCCTCAAAGGCGTGGCCGACGGCCCGCAGGCCTTGCGCCTGTTCCAGCCCGACCGCATCCACCCCACGGCCGAGGCCCAGCCCATGATGCTGGACAACGTCTGGCCCGAACTCAAGAAACTCCTCTGATGCCCCTCTTTCCGATTGCGGCAGAAGAAGCCCTGCGCCAACTCGACAGTTTCGACACCGTGATCGACGCGCGCAGCGAAAACGAATACGCCGAAGACCATCTGCCCGGCGCCGTGAACTGGCCCACGCTGGACAACCAGGAACGGCACGACATCGGCACGCTCTACAAGCAGGTCAACGCCTTCGAAGCCAAGAAGCGCGGCGCGGCCCGGGCCGCGCGCAATATCGCGGCCCATATCGAACGGGAAGTGATCGACAAGCCCAGGAACTGGAAACCCCTGACCTACTGCTGGCGCGGCGGCAAGCGCAGCGGCTCGCTGAGCCTGATCCTCAGCGAGATCGGCTTTCGCGTGACCCTCATCGAGGGCGGCTACAAGGCCTTCCGCGCGGCCCTGCTGGCCGACATCCCGCGCCTGGCCCCCCTGTACGACTGGCGCGTGGTCTGCGGCACCACGGGCTCGGGCAAGACACGCCTGCTGCAGGCCCTGGCCGCCACCGGCGCCCAGGTGCTGGACCTGGAGGCCCTGGCCAACCACCGCAGCTCGGTGCTGGGCGCGATACCCGGCGTGGCCCAGCCCACACAGAAGGCATTCGACACCCGCATCTGGGACGCGCTGCGCCGTTTCGACCCGGCGCGGCCGGTCTACGTGGAGAGCGAGAGCAAGAAGGTCGGCAACGTGGCCGTGCCCGGCGCGCTGATCGAGGCCATGCGCGCCGCCCCCTGCCTGAACCTGGTGCTGCCCGACGAGGAGCGTGTGGCCCTGCTGCTGGAAGACTACGATTTCTTCGTCCGGGACGGCGAGGCCTTCTGCGAACGCCTGGACGCGCTGATCGAACTCAAGAGCAAGAAGGTCGTCGAGGAATGGAAAGCCCAGGTGCGCAGCGGCCAGACCCAGAACGTGGTGCGTGACCTGCTGCTGAGCCACTATGACCCGGTCTACCGGCAGTCCATGGCGCGCAACTTCAGGCAGTTCGAGCAGGCGCGGGACATCCAGCCGCAGGACCGCTCCATGCGGGCCATGCAGGCCCTGGCGCAGGAACTGGTGGCCGGCGGGGCCTGAAACCTCAGTGCCCGCCCGGATTCAGGGCGGCGTTTTCGCCGTCCTCGGGACCGACGGCAGCTCACAAGCGGCGGCCCGGGCCCAGCCCTTGAGAAAGGGCCGCCGGATCCGGCCCGCTGAAATCGCCGCGGCCACCTCGCTGGAATAGTGCTCGGCGCCGCTGAGCTTGCGTATCCAGCTGCGCAAAGGCAGCACACCATCGACCATCGTGTTCATTGTCGTCGACACAGTGTCCACGGCCTTCTGGCCCACATAACCTACGGCCTGCACCACCAGGTTCGGGTCGGTCCCGGGGACCGCCGGGGCATCGATGTCGGGCCCCAGGGCGGCGTCCAGTTCCTCCAGCTCGGTCCGCAAGGCCGCACAGGAAACATCGGCGGGCACGGCATAAGCGCCCTTTTGGGCGGCGGCCGTCAGCACGGGGGGAATGCGGTTCTCCAGCAGATTGAGGTCGCTCAGCGGCTGGCTGGCTTTCTGCACCAGGCTGGCGCCGGAGTCCTTGGCCAGGCTGCCCACCTTGCCGGTCACATCGGCCGCGGTACCCGCTACGGTCTCATTTGGCGGTCCGGCCACAGGCGGGCTGACCGGCGCTGCACAGCCGCAGAGCAGGGCCAGCAGCCCTGCCATGACGGCCAGCCGCTTCATGGCCGCGGGGTGTCTCCGGTCGCGGAGGCATCCGTCGTGGGCGTGTCGCCC
>JAGWTL010000320.1 GCA_028869035.1 Burkholderiales bacterium
TCGGCCACCTGGTCGCCCGGCGCATAGAGCAGCTCGGCCACCACGCCCTCGGCCGGCGCGGCTATCGTGTGCTCCATCTTCATGGCCTCCATCACAGCCAGCACCTGGCCCTTGCTCACCTTGTCGCCGGCCTTGACGGTGAAAGACACCACCTTGCCCGGCATGGGGGCCGTCAGGCGGCCGCCTTCGGCCTGCGCTTCACCCGCATGGGCCAGCGCGTCCAGCACCGTGATCTGCGTGGCGCCCTGGGGCGTGAACACATGGGCCACCTCGCCGCTGCGCAGGACCTGCACCATCACACGCAGGCCGGCGTAGTGCAGAACGATGCCGTCCCCGCTGCGGCTGAACTGCAGCGCGGCCCCCGCCTCTTCCACCCGCAGCTGCAAGGCCCCGTCGTGCAGATAGAACAGCACGGCCGTGTGCTGCTCACCGTGGAACTCCAGGTCGAAATAGCGCTGCGTCAGGCCGTGCGAGCGCCAGCCGTCGCGTCGCGCCCAGGGGTCGACCCAGCCCGTCGTTTGTGTGGCATCTTGCTCCTGCAAGAGCGTATGCGCCACGACGCTGGCCGCAGCGAGCGGCAAACCCACCTTCTCCTGCTCGAACAGCACGGCGGCCTCGCGCACGATCAGCGCCGTGTCCAGATCAGCCTGCGCGAAAGACCGGCTGCCCACCACATGGCGCAGGAACTGCACATTGGTCTGCAGGCCCACGATGCGCGTGGCGGCCAGGGCGGCGTCCAGCCGCGCCAGGGCCTGCTCGCGGGTGTCGCCATGCACAATGAGCTTGGCGACCATGGAGTCGTAATAGGGACTGATGGCGTCGCCTTCGCACACACCTGAATCGACGCGCACCTCAGCGCGCTCGAAACTGCTGCAAGGCGGCAGGGCATACACCTGTAGCGTGCCCGTGGCCGGCAGGAATTGTTTGTCGGGGTTCTCGGCGCAGATGCGCACCTCGATGGCGTGGCCGCTGATCTTGAGTTGTTCCTGCTTGAGCGGCAGCGGCTGACCTGCCGCCACGCGCAGCTGCCACTCGACGAGATCGAGCCCCGTGATGGCTTCGGTCACCGGGTGCTCGACCTGAAGACGGGTGTTCATCTCCATGAAGAAGAAAGACATGTTGCCGTCGCGTTGCTCGACGATGAATTCCACGGTACCGGCACCCACATAGTTGACGGCGCGCGCCGCTGCCACGGCGGCCTGGCCCATCTGCTGCCGTAACGCCTCTGTCATGCCCGGTGCCGGCGCCTCTTCCAGCACTTTCTGGTGGCGCCGCTGCACGGAGCAGTCGCGCTCAAACAGATAGACGCAGTTGCCCTGCGTGTCACCGAAGACCTGGATCTCGATGTGGCGCGGGCGTTGCACGTATTTCTCGATCAGCACCGCCGCGTCGCCAAAGCTGTTGATGGCTTCGCGCTGGCAGGAGGCGAGTGAGCTCTCGAAGTCCTCGCGCTTTTCCACCACCCGCATGCCCTTGCCGCCACCGCCCGCGCTGGCCTTGATGAGCACGGGGTAGCCGATGCGGTCGGCCTCGTGCTGCAGCAGCTTGGTGTCCTGGTCGGCGCCGTGGTAACCCGGCACCAGGGGCACACCGGCTTTTTCCATCAGGCGCTTGGACTCGGCTTTCAGGCCCATGGCCTGGATGGCCGCGGCCGGCGGGCCGATGAAGACCAGACCGGCTTTCGTACAGGCCTGGGCAAAGGCCTCGTTCTCGCTCAGGAAACCATAACCCGGGTGGATGGCCTGAGCACCCGTGGCCTTGGCCGCCTCGATGATGCGCTCCCAGCGCAGATAACTCTCGGCCGGTGCGCTGCCGCCGATGTGCACGGCCTCGTCGCAGACACTGACGTGCTTGGCGTTGGTATCGGCATCGGAATAGACCGCCACCGTCTGGATGCCCATGCGCCGGGCAGTCGCAGCCACCCGGCAGGCGATCTCCCCGCGATTAGCAATCAATATCTTCTTAAACATGTTTCACCTTTCCCAGATCCAGGTAGGCAGCTGCTGCAGCGGCTGTCGCTTGTTCAAGCCGCGGCACATGGCCGAGCAAGGGGGCGGAAATGCGTGCAGATATCGCTTCGATATTGCCGTCCATGTGGCCCATGGCCGGGTCCACGGTGTTGGCCACCCAGCCGGCCAGCTTGAGCCCGCGCGATGCAATCGCCTCTGCCGTCAGCAGAGCATGGTTGATGCAGCCCAGGCGCAGACCCACGACCAGCACCACGGGCAGGCCCAGCTGGCGGGCCAGGTCCGAAGTGTCGTAACCATGGGTCAGCGGCACCCGCCAGCCCCCCACGCCCTCGACCACCACGGCCTCGGCCTGGGCGCGCACCTGCTCGTAACTGGCGATGATGCGGCGCGGCTCGATCAGCACGCATTCCAGCGCCGCCGCGAGATGGGGCGCGGCCGGCGTGCGCAGCAGGTAGGGTGTGGTCAGCTCGCGCGGCAGCTTGAGCGGCGCGGCGGCGTGCAGAAAATCCACGTCCTCGTTGTGCCAGACGCCGTCGCGTTGCTCGGCGCCTGCGGCGATAGGCTTCATGCCGGCCGCGCGCACGCCGGCCTGCCCCAAGGCGTGCAAGAGCGCGCCGCTGATCAGGGTCTTGCCGATCTCGGTATCGGTGCCGGTGACGAAGCAGGAGAAGGTGGGCATCAGGTTTCTTTCGCAAGCGTGTGCAGCGCGTCCAGCAGGCGCGCCACGTCGTCGTGGGTGTGGGCTGCCGACAGCGCAATACGCAGGCGCGCGGTACCGGCCGGCACCGTGGGCGCGCGGATGGCCGAGACCCAGAGGCCCTGGTCCAGCAGGGCCTGCGCGGCGGCCAGCACCTCGGCATTGCCGCCGATCACCAGCGGCTGGATGGGCGTGGCCGAAGCCAGGTGCGACCAGCCCGCGCGCACCGACATGGCCGAGAGCTGGTGGCGCAGCAGGTCAAGTTGTGCGCGGCGCTGCTGCCCTTCCCGGCTGTCGATCAGGGCGATGCTGGTCAGCAGGGTATGGGCCAGCGCCGGCGCAGCGGCGGTCGTGTAGATATAGGGCCGGGCGCGCTGCACCAGCCAGTCGATGACGGTTTCGTGCGCGGCGACAAAAGCCCCGCTGACGCCGGCGGCCTTGCCCAGCGTGCCCATATAGACCAACTGCGGTGAACGCAACTGGAAATGCTCCAGCGCGCCACGGCCGTTCTCGCCGAGCACACCGAAACCGTGCGCGTCGTCCACCACCAGCCAGGCACCGTGGCGTTCGCACAGGGCCAGGATCTGCGGCAGCGGGGCGATGTCGCCGTCCATGCTGAACACGCTGTCGGTGACCACGATCTTCGTCTTCGCCGTGCTGGCAACCAGCGCGGCTTCCAG
>JAGWTL010000321.1 GCA_028869035.1 Burkholderiales bacterium
CCCTTGTTGACCTTGAAGCCGCGGTAGCCGCGCGCCTTGCTGATGACGCTCGCCAGCCCGCGCTGGATGGCTTCGTCAAAGGCGGCCTGCTGGTCGGCGTGGATGCGGATGTCGGCGATCTCGAGAATCATGGCGGCGGTCTCCTTGCGTTCGTCTGTCCTGCGTGATGCGGATTGTCCCTCAAGCCGGGCCGGCCGTTTCCGGTTTATCCTCACCGGCATGAAGCTGCACAATTACTTCCGCTCCTCGGCCTCCTTCCGCGTGCGCATCGCGCTGGCGCTCAAGGGCCTGCCCTACGACTACATTCCCGTGCACCTGGCGCGGGGTGACCACAAGCTGCCGGGCTATGCCGAGGTCTCGCCTGACCGCCTGGTGCCGCTGCTCGAAGACGAGGGCGAGCGCTTCTCGCAGTCCATGGCCATCATCGAATACCTGGACGAAACCCATCCCCAGCCGCCGCTGCTGCCCGCCGACGCGGCCGGCCGCGCCAGGGTGCGCGCCCTGGCCCAGTCCATCGCCTGCGAGATCCATCCGCTCAACAACCTGCGCGTGCTCAAGTACCTGGTGCGCGAGCTCAAGGTCGGCGAAGAGGCCAAGAACACCTGGTACCGCCACTGGGTGCGTGAGGGGCTGGAGAGCTTCGAGCGCCAGCTGGCCACCCTGGCCGCGATGCGCCAGCAGGCCGGCCTGCCGCCCTCGGTCTGCTGCTGGGGCGACACGCCCACCCTGGCCGACTGCTGCCTGGTGCCGCAGATCTTCAACGGCCAGCGTTTCGAGGTGAATCTGGACGGCCTGCCGCTGACCATGGCCGCCTTCAAGGCCTGCATGCAGCTGCCGGCCTTCCAGCAGGCGCAGCCCTCCAGTTGCCCCGACAACGAGCCCTGAGGCGCAGCGCGGTGCATCCCGACTGGCTCGTTCCCAGATGGCCCGCAGCGCCAGGGGTGCGTGCGGTCTGCACCACGCGTGCCGGCGGCCGCTCCCTGCCGCCCTATGACAGCCTGAACCTCGGTGACCACGTCGGCGACGACACGCTGGCCGTGGGCAGCAACCGCGCCGTGCTGGCCCAGGCCCTGGGCACGCGGCCGGTTTTCCTGCAGCAGGTGCACGGCCGTGGTGTGGTGACGCTGGATGCGCACACGCCCCAGGGCACCCAGGCCGATGCCTGCCTCACACGCGCGCGCGGCCTGGCCTGCACCATCATGGTGGCCGACTGTCTGCCCCTGCTGCTCACCGATGCCCGCGGCAGTGTCGTGGCCGCCGCCCACGCCGGCTGGCGTGGCCTGGCGGGCGAGGGCGGGATGGGGGTGATCGAAACCCTGTACACCGCCTTGCAGGTCAACGCGCGCGAGCTCATGGTCTGGCTGGGCCCCTGTATCGGCCCGCAAGCGTTTGAAGTGGGGGACGAAGTCAGATCGGCGTTCGAGGTCTGGAGCCCGCGGGCCGCCAACTGCTTTCATCCGGCGGCCGTAGCCGGCAAGTGGCTGGCCGACCTGCCGGCCCTGGCCAGATTGCGCCTGACTGCCCTGGGCATCCGCCAGGTTTATGGCAACGACGGCTCCCCCTCCTGGTGCACCGTCACGAATCCATCACGGTTCTTTTCGCACCGGCGCGACCGCGTCAGCGGCCGCCTGGCTGCCTGCATCTGGCTGGGCTGAGCCCAGACCCGTTCTTCCTGAGCCAGTCGAAGGAGTGTGGAGACCGGAGTCGGAGCCGGCTTCGACAAGCTCAGCCCGAACGGAGAGCGCCGCCACTTCCTCGGCCTCACGCTGTCGGCGCATCTTTTTGCGCGCCGGCGTGCCCAGGATGTAGAGCAGCAGGACCACCGGCCCCACGCCATACAGCAGAAAGGTGATGATCGCACCCAGCGCGGTGCCGATGGGGCTGGTGGCCTCGGCCACGGCCATGAGCAGGGCCACATAGAGCCAGCCGATGGCGATCAGGATCAAGAACATGAGTAAATTGCTTGGTGTCAGGGATTTGTAGGCTCAAGCCTGACATACTGGACGCAGAAGCGTATTTCCAGCACGAGGACCCAGCGTGACACAGGATAACCCCGAATTTTGGACGCAAGCGGCGCAGCAGCTCCAGCAGGCCTATGGTGACAGCTGGTTGAAGCTCTTCCAGTCCCTCCAGGGCGCGACCACGAGCCCGGGCCAGGCGGCGCTGCCGCTGGCCGAGCATCCGGTGTCCCTCCCCCCCGACAAGCTGCAGGCCTTGCAGCAGCAATACCTGCAGGACCTGGGCCAACTTTTGCAGCAGGGGGCCAGCGCCCCGGTCAGCGGCGACCGGCGCTTTGCCGGCCCGGCCTGGAGCGAGAACCCGCTGGCGGCCATGAGCGCCTCCGCCTACCTGCTCAACGCGCGCTTCCTGATGAGCATGGCCGAGGCCGTGCAGGCCGACGCCAAGACGCGCGCGCGCATCCGTTTCGCCATCGAGCAATGGGTGGCGGCCAGCGCGCCCAGCAACTACCTGGCCTTCAACGCCGAGGCGCAGAAAAAGGCCATCGACAGCAAGGGCGAAAGCATCGCCAGGGGCCTGCAGAACATGCTGCACGACCTGGGCCAGGGCCATGTGAGCATGACCGACGAGAGCCAGTTCGAGGTGGGCCGCAACGTGGCCACCAGCGAGGGGGCCGTGGTCTATGAGAACGAGCTTTTCCAGCTGATCGAATACAAGCCGCTGACCGAGCAGGTCTACGAGCGTCCGCTGCTGCTGGTGCCGCCCTGCATCAACAAGTACTACATCCTGGACCTGCAGCCCGAGAACTCGCTGATCCGCTACGCCGCGGCGCAGGGGCACCGCACCTTCGTGGTGAGCTGGCGCAACCCCGACGATTCCCTGGGCCACAAGAGCTGGGACGACTACATCGAGGATGCCGTCATCCAGGCTATCCACGTGGCGCAGGACATCAGCGGGGCCGGGCAGATCAACGCGCTGGGCTTCTGCGTGGGGGGCACCTTGCTGGGCACGGCGCTGGCCGTGCTGGCCGCAAGGGGTGAGGAGCCCGTGCACAGCCTGACCCTGCTCACCACCTTCCTCGACTTCAGCGACACCGGCATCCTCGATGTCTTCATCGACGAGAACTCGGTGCGCCTGCGCGAGCAGCAGATGGGGCAGGGCGGTCTGATGGCCGGGCGCGACCTGTCCTCCACCTTCAGCTTCCTGCGCCCCAACGACCTGGTCTGGAATTACGTGGTGGGCAACTACCTCAAGGGCGAGACGCCGCCGCCCTTCGACCTGCTCTACTGGAACAGCGACAGCACCAACCTGCCCGGCCCCTTCTACGCCTGGTACCTGCGCAACACCTACCTGGAGAACAACCTGGTCAAGCCGGGCAA
>JAGWTL010000024.1 GCA_028869035.1 Burkholderiales bacterium
TCTTCTGCGGGGCGTCGTCGATCATCTCCACCACGCTGCCGGGCAGGCCCAGCTCGCCCATCAGGTCCACCAGTTCCTTGATCTTGGGCGCGATGTCGGCCTTGGCCGCGCCGGAGAACTCCACCAGCAGCACGGCCTCGGGCTTGCCGCCCTTGATGGCGGACGAGAGCGCGGTGCGTATGGTGGGCGCGAAGGCCGGGTTCTTCAGGGAGAGCTCGATCATGGTGCGGTCGACCAGCTCCACCGCCGTGAGCGCCCCGCCCTGCATGTGTTGGCCCAGCTTGACGATGTGCTGGGCGCTGTCCATGGCCTGGTAGAAGCTGGGGAAGTTCACCACACCCAGCACCTTGGCGCGCGGCAGTTCGCTCAACTGCAGGCACAGCGAGCGCGTGAGCGCCAGCGTGCCTTCGCTGCCCACCAGCAGGTGCGCGAGGTTGACCGAGCCGTCGCTCGTGTACGGTTTCTCGTTCTGGTTGTGGAAGATGTCCAGGTTGTAGCCGGCCACGCGGCGCAGCACCTTGGGCCAGCGGGCCTCGATCTGGTCGCGGTGCAGGCCGGCCAGGCCGCGCACGAAGTCCCCGATCTGCCTCACACGGCCGCTGGCGGCATCGAAACGGCCGAAGTCCAGCAAGTCACCATCGGCCAGCCAGGCCTGGGCGCCGATGACGTTATGCACCATATTGCCGTAGGCGATGGAGCGGCTGCCGCAGGAGTTGTTGCCGGCCATGCCGCCCAGCGTGGCCTGCGCGCCGGTAGACACGTCCACCGGGTACCAGAGGCCGTGTTTTTTCAGATCGGCGTTCAGGTGATCCAGCACCAGGCCGGGTTCGACCCGCGCCGTGCGCTGCCCGACATTGACGTCGAGGATCCTGCGCATGTGTTTGCTGTGGTCGATGACCAGCCCCGCGCCCACCGTCTGGCCGCACTGGCTGGTGCCGCCGCCGCGCGGCACGATGGGCACCTTGAGATCACGGCAGATGTCGATGGCCATGCGCACGTCAGCGGCCTCGCGCGGCAGGAACACCCCCAGGGGCATGGCCTGGTAGATGGAAGCATCGGTGGCGTAACGGCCGCGGTCGGCCGGACTGAACAGCACCTCGCCTTTGGTCTCGGCGCGCAGGCGCGCGGCCAGGCGGCCGGCGACTTCGTTGCCGAGGCGGGAGACGGTTTCGTAGATTTGGTTCATCGCAGGAATCGGATTTATCCCCTCTCCCCCTGGGAGAGGGTTAGGGTGAGGGCAAGGCCAGCCACGGTGCAGCCCTCACCCCTGCCCTCTCCCAGAGGGAGAGGGGATTGAAGAGGAGGCTGTCGCGGTGCGCATCTGTTCAATCACCACGTCACGCTTGTGGCCCAGATGGGCGACGAGTTCGGCGCGCAGAGCCGCACTGTCGCGTTTTTGCAGGGCCTCGATCATGCGGTCGTGCTCCTGCATGGCGCGTGTCCATTTCTCGCCGTCCTGGTTGGAGCGGAAGCGCAGGGCCTGCAGGCGGGCGTTGACCTGGTTGTAGGTGGCGGTCAGCACGGGGTTGCGCGCCGCGGCGTTGAAAGCGCGGTGGATGGCGGCGTTGAGCCGGTAATAGGCCGAGAGGTCGCGCCGCGTGTAGGCGGCCTTCATCTCGTAATGCATGGCCTCGATCTCGGTCAGCTCCTCGGGCGTGATGCGCTGGGCCGCCAGCTCGCCGGACAGGCCTTCCAGGCCGGCCATGACCTCGAAGGTATTGAGGATGTCGTCTTCACCCAGTTGCACGGCGATGGCGCCGCGGTTGGGCAGCAGTTCCACCAGGCCCTCGGCAGCCAGGGTCTTGATGGCTTCGCGCAGGGGCGTGCGCGAGACCTTCATCTGCTCGCACAGTTCGCGCTCGTTGAGCTTGGCGCCGGGCGCGATCCGCCCCTCCACCAGCAGCTGGCGCAGGCGCTGGGTCACCTGCCCGTGCAGGGCCGTGGGCATGCTCAGGATTTCAGCCATGGTTATGCTTTGTATTCAAAAAAATAGTGATTTCTGGCGATTTTAGGGTCTTTATGGTTGACAAACAAATTTTGTATGCAAAAAATGCGTCTATTCTTTTTCTCTTATACGCTATGCTGAGCACTGACTTCCACCCCACCGGCCGCCATTTCCTCCAGATTCCGGGACCCTCCCCCGTGCCGGAGCGCGTGCTGCGCGCCATGAGCCTGCCCACCATCGACCACCGCGGCCCCGAATTCGGCGTGCTCGGGCTGAAAGTGCTGGCCGACATGCAGAAGATTTTCCAGACCAGGCACCCGGTCGTCATCTACCCGGCCTCGGGCACCGGCGCCTGGGAAGCCGCGCTGAGCAACACGCTCTCCCCGGGTGACCACGTGCTCATGTACGAAACCGGCCACTTCGCTTTCCTCTGGAACCGCCTGGCCACGCGCCTGGGCCTCAAGGCCGAGGTCATCGCCCTGCCCGGCACCGACAACGGCGTGCCGGTCAGTTGGCGCCGCGGCGTGTCGGCCGAGCTGATCGAACAGCGCCTGAAGGCCGACACCGGCCACAGCATCAAGGCCGTCTGTGTGGTGCACAACGAAACCTCCACGGGCGCGACCAGCAACATCGCCGCCGTGCGCCGCGCCATCGACGCGGCCAGGCACCCGGCCCTGCTGCTGGTGGACACCATCTCGGGCCTGGCCGGGGCCGACTACCGCCACGACGACTGGGGCGTGGACGTTTCCATCAGCGGCTCGCAAAAGGGCCTGATGCTGCCGCCAGGCATGAGCTTCAACGCCGTCTCGCCCAAGGCCGTCGAGGCCAGCAAAACCGCCAAGCTGCCGCGCAGCTTCTGGGCCTGGGACGAGATCATCGAGATGAACAGATCAGGTTACTGGCCCTACACGCCCAACACCAACCTCATGTACGGCCTGAGCGAGTCGGCCGACATGATCCTGGGCCAGGGCCTGGATGCCGTGCTGGCACGCCACCAGCGCTGGGCCGCGGGCGTGCGCGCCGCAGTGAACGCCTGGGGCCTGCCCATCCAGTGCGCCGATGCCGGTGTTTATTCACCCATCCTGACCGGCGTGATGACACCCGAGGGCGTGGACGCCGACGCCATCCGCAAGATCATCTACGAGCGCTTCGACTGCTCGCTGGGCACGGGCCTGGGCAAGGTCAAGGGCCGTATGTTCCGCATCGGCCACCTGGGTGACAGCAACGACCTCACGCTGATCGGCACCGTGGCCGCCTGCGAGATGGGCCTGAAGCTCGGCGGCGTCAGGCTGGCCGGCTCGGGCGTGCAGGCCATCATGGACTACTACGCCGGCCACCCGGCGGCCGTGCCCCAGCGCAAGGCGGCCTGAGCAACGTCAAGAGTTTCTACAACGACCTGAGGAGACATACCATGAAACGCAGAACCTTTGTCACAGCCACCGCCGCCACGCTGGCCGCCCCCATGATCAAGGCGCAGACCCTGCCCGGCGGGCCGGTCCGCATCATCGTGGGTTTCGCCCCGGGCGGCGGCACCGACGTGCTGGCCCGCATCGTCGGTCAGAAGCTGCAGACCCTGTGGAACACCACCATCGTGATCGAGAACAAGGCGGGCGCCTCCGGCGTGATCGCGGCTGACTATGTGGCCAAGGCCCCGGCCGACGGCAACACCCTGATGATGGCCCACATCAACAGCCACGCCCTGGCCCCCGGCCTCATGCCCAAGCTGGGCTACGTGGTGGAGCGCGACTTCACGCCGCTGACCCTGGTGGGCGTCACGCCCAATCTGCTGATCGCCAACACCGACCTGCCGGCCAGGACCGTGGCCGACGTGGTGGCGCACTGCAAGGCGCAGCCGGGCAAGGTGAGCTTCGGCTCGGCCGGCCAGGGCTCGGCCCAGCACCTGGCCATGGAGTCCTTCAAGCTCGCTGCCGGCGTGGACGCGCTGCACGTCCCCTACAAGGGCTCAGGCCCCATGCTGGTCGATCTGATCGGCGGCCAGATCCAGTACTCCTTTGACACCATGACGGCGGCCACCCCGCACGTCAAGAGCGGCAAGGTGCGCGCCATCGCACAGACACGCGCCAAACGCGCCTCGGGCCACCCGACGGTGCCGACCATGATCGAGGCCGGCTTCCCCGGTTTCGAAGCCACCACCTGGTATGGCTTGGTGGGCCCGGGCAAGCTGCCCTCGGCCATGGCCCAGCGCATGAACGAAGACATCAACAGGGTCTTGGCCATGTCCGATGTGAAGGAAAAGCTGGACCAGTACGGCGCCGAGGACGGCGGCGGTACAGCCCAGCAGTTTGCCGATTTCATCCGAACGGAGAAGCTGAAGTGGAGCAAGGTGATCAAGGACGCGAAGGTCACGGTAGAGAGTTGACCCCCTTTGGTTGCCGCACGATGTGCGGCAACCCTCCCCCCTTGCAGGGGGCGACGCCAGTGGCCCGGCAAAGCCGGTTCCACGGCGTCCCTCGATTTGAACCCCGCCGCACTCTATCTTCTGTTTCCACCATGAACGAATCAGGCCAGGTCACCCTGCGCATCGAGGCCGGCGTGGCCTCGGTGCTTTTTGATCGTCCCCAGACGCGCAATGCGATGACCTGGGCCATGTACGAACAGCTGATGGCCATCTGCCGACAACTGCGTGAGGACCGCTCCGTGCGTGTCGTCACTTTCCGCGGCGCGGGGGGTGAGGCCTTCGTCGCCGGCACCGACATCGCGCAGTTCCAGAACTTTCGTTCCGGCCCACAGGGCGGCGAAGACGGCGTGGCTTACGAGCAGAAGATTGACGCGTGCATGGAGCTGCTGGGCAACCTGCCCATGCCCACGGTGGCCGTGGTCGAGGGCTGGTGCGTGGGCGGCGGCTTGGCCATCGCCACGGGCTGCGACTTCCGGCTCGCCACACCCGCATCGAAATTCGGCGCGCCCATCGCCAGGACCCTGGGCAACTGCCTGTCCATGGCCAACCTGGCCCGCCTGAGCGCGGCCTTCGGCACGCAGCGCCTGCGGCGCATCCTGCTGCTGGCGGAGATGATCAGCGCCGACGAGGCCCTGGCCTGCGGCTATCTGCAGGAGGTCTGCGCCCCCACCGAGATCGATGCGGCCCTGCAGCGCCTGACAGGCAAGCTCGCCGCCCTGGCCCCGGTGACACAGCGCGTGAGCAGGGAGGGCCTGCGCCGCCTGACGGTGCACAGCCTGCCCGCCGATGCAGACCTGATCCGCGCGGCCTATGGCAGTGCGGACTTCCGCGAAGGCATCGCCGCCTTCGTCGAGAAACGGCCCCCGGCCTGGAAAGGACAGTGATGACTAACCAGAAAGCAGGCCCCCTGGCCGGCCTGCGCGTGCTCGAACTCACGCAGATCATGTCGGGCCCCACCTGCGGCCAGCTGCTGGCCGACATGGGGGCCGACGTCATCAAGGTCGAGAAGCTGCCCGGCGGCGATGACGCGCGCGCCTACCGCGACCCGCTGGTCAACGGCGTCTCGGCGCCCTTCATGATGATGAACCGCAACAAGCGCGGCATCGCCATCGACCTCAAGCACGAGGACGGCCGCGCCATCCTGCTGCGCATGGTCAAGGACGCCGACGTGCTGGTGGAGAACTTCCGCGGCGGCGCCATGGACAAGCTGGGCCTGGGCTACGAGGTGCTCAAGGCAGTGAACCCCGGCCTGATCTACTGCGCCATCACGGGTTATGGCCTGGACGGTCCTTACGCAGGCAAGGGCGGCTTCGATCTGATCGCCCAGGGTTTTGCCGGGCTCATGTCCATCACGGGCGAGCCTGGCGGCGCGCCGGCCAAGAACGGCAACGCGGTCTCGGACATGAATGCCGGCATCCTGGGCGCCCTGGGCATCGTCGCGGCCTATGTGCACAAGCTCAAGACCGGCGAGGGCCAGATCGTCGATACTTCGCTCAGTGATGCGGCCCTGCAGCAGCTCTACTGGCACGCCGCCATCTTTTTCGCCACGGGCAAGTCCAGCGCGCCCACGGGCTCGGCCCACATCCTGACCGCCCCCTACCAGGCCTTCGAGGCCAGCGACGGCTGGATCAATGTCGGCGGCGCCAACCAGGCCAACTGGGAGCGCATCGCCGAGGTGCTGGGCCACCCCGAATGGCGCGAGGACCCGCGCTTCAAGACCAACGGCGATCGCATGGCCCACCGCGAGGAACTCGTGGCGCGGATGAACACCGTGCTGCGCACGCGCACGCGCGCCGAATGGCAGGCCGCCTTTGATGCGGCCGGTGTACCGGCCGGCCCCGTGCACACCGTGGGCGAGGCCCTGAGCCACCCGCAGACCCTGGCGCGCGGCATGGTGGTGGAACTGGACCATCCCCAGGCCGGGCCAACCCGTGCCCTGGGCTGCCCCATCCACTTTTCGGCCACGCCGACCCGGATCACCCGCCCGGCCCCCCTGCTGGGCGAGCACACGCGTGAATTGCTCAAGGAGTTTGGTTTCAGCAATACACAGGTGGATGCGTTTATAGGTAATAACGCTATAGCCGAAACCTGATCAATCCGCCAACATATAAGCAGTCGCAAGCCTTGGCGACGCCTCCATTAGTGAGTGCTTATGCATATAAAAAAAGCGGCGCTGCTCGTCGCGTTGGGAATCATTTGGCATGGCAGTTTGATGGCCCAGACCGACTGGGTCATCGGTCAGTCTGCGCCCCTTAGCGGCAGCAATGCCGTGTTCGGCAAGGACATCCGGGATGGCGCCCTGGCCTATTTCAAGTCCGTCAACGCCCAGGGTGGCGTCAATGGCGTGCCCATCGAACTGATCACCCTGGACGACCAGAACCAGCGCAAGATCGCCGGCGAGAACACCGCCAAGCTGCTGCAGACCAAGGGCCTGGTGGCCCTCTTCGGCTACGCCTCGGCCACCCTGAGCCTGGACGCCATGCCCCAGGCCGAAAAGGCCGGTGTGCTGTTCTTCGCCCCCTTCTCGGGCGCCAACCCGGTGCGCAAACCCAGCCCCGTGGTCTACACCCTGCGCGCTTCCTATGGCGACGAGCTGGAAAAGATGCTTTCCTTCTGGACCGGCCTGGGCATGAAACAGGTGGTAGTGGTGCACTACGACGACGAGGTCGGCGTACAGAACCTGGGGGTGGTCAAGGACTACCTCGCGCGCCAGGGCAAGCAACCGCTGGCCTTCGCGCTGGAACGCAACGCCAAGATCGACGATGCCCGCTTCAATGAGCTGGTGGCCCTCAAGCCCGACGTCATCATCAACACCGTGCTCTCCGGCCCGGCCGCCGAGATCAGCAAGCGCCTGGTGGCCAGGGGGCTCTTCGTCCCCATGTCCAGCCTGTCCTTCGTCGGCGCGCAGCAGTACATCGACGCGGCCGGCGACGCCGGGGCCGGTGTGTCCATCTCCCAGGTGGTGCCCAATACCTCAGCCTCGCTGCCCGTCATCCGCGAGTGCGACAAGGCCTTGCAGGACAGCGGCATCACCGCCCCCATGAACAGCACGCACCTGGAAGCATGCATAGCCGCCAAGGTACTGACCGAAGCCATGCGCCGCAGCAAGAAACCGGGCGAACCCAAGGCCCTGCTGACCGCTTTGCGCAACCTGGGCAGCTACGACACCGGCGGCTACACGGTGCACTACGGCCCGGAACAGAACCACGGCAGCAAATACGTGGAACTGGGCATGGTCGCGCGCGGCGGCAAACTGCGCAGGTAAGCATGTTTCTGCAACCTTTGCTTACACCGTCGTACGGCTGCACACAGGTGTTTCGGTTTCAGGCCTAGCCCTGAAACATCTCCATGGTTCACCATGGAACCATATTGCAATCCATGGAAAAAATCATGAAAATTCGACACTTCAAGCACACGTCGGGCCTCGCGGCGCTGCTGTGTGCGTTGGGCGGTTTGCTGCACGGTGCAGCACAGGCCCAGGCCACCTGGGTCGTCGGCCAGTCGGCCCCACTCTCGGGCAACAACGCCGTCTTCGGCAAGGACATCCGGGATGGCGCTCAGGCCTGGTTCAAGCTGGTCAACAGCCGGGGTGGAATCCACGGCAGCCCGGTCGAACTCCTCACCCTGGACGACCAGAACCAGCGCAAGATCGCCGGTGAAAACACCGCCAAGCTGCTGCAGACCAAGGGTCTGGTGGCCCTGTTCGGCTACGGCTCGGCCACGCTGAGCCTGGACGCCATGCCCCAGGCCGAAAAGGCCGGTGTGCTGTTCTTCGCCCCCTTCTCGGGTGCCAACCCGGTGCGCAAGCCCAGCCCCGTGGTCTACACCCTGCGCGCCTCCTATGGCGACGAGCTGGAAAAGATGCTGGCTTTCTGGACCGGCCTGGGCCTCAAGCAGGTGGTGGTGGTGCACTACGACGACGAGGTCGGCGTGCAGAACCTGAGCGTGGTCACCGAGTACCTGGTGCGCCAGGGCAAAACGCCCAAGGCCTTCGCGCTGCAGCGCAACGCCACGATCGACGCGGCCAAGATGAATGCGCTGGTGGCCCTGCAGCCCGAGGTCATCATCAACACCGTGCTCTCCGGCCCGGCCGCCGAGATCAGCAAGCAGCTGTCCGCCCGCGGACTCTACGTGCCCATGTCCAGCCTGTCCTTTGTCGGCGCGCAGCAGTACATCGACGCCGCCGGGGCCGCCGGGGCCGGGGCCTCGATCTCCCAGGTGGTGCCCAACGCCGCCGCCTCGCTGCCCGTCATCCGTGAATGCGGCAAGGCCTTGCAGGACAGCGGCATCACCGCCCCCATGAACAGCACGCACCTGGAAGCCTGCATAGCCGCCAAGGTGCTGACCGAAGCCATGCGCCGCAGCAAGAAACCGGGCGAACCCAAGGCCCTGCTGGCTGCCCTACGCAACCTGGGAAGTTACGACGTCGGTGGCTACACGGTGCACTACGGCCCGGAACAGAACCACGGCAGCAAGTTCGTGGAACTGGCCATGGTTACGCGCGATGGCCGACTGCGCAACTGAGTTTCCAAAGGGGGTATGAGGGCATTGCAAAGGGCGCCAGTGGCGCCCTTTTTTTGCCCTTGAATTGCCACGGACTCAGGCCGTGATCTCGCGTGCCGTGATCTGGTACCTGAAGGCGTCAGGCGAGTAGGAGTCCAGGCGCTCGTCACCGGTCTCGGCCACCGGGTACATCAGGAAACCGAGCTTGGGGCCCCCGCTGCCGGGCAGGGCCACGTCGTGTGCCATGTTCCAGGCCAGCCAGTTGCCTTCCCAGCCGCCGAACAGGGCCGCATTCAGGGGCGCCACCACGGGGTGCTTCGTGTCCTTGATCCACTCGGCTGTTTCCAGGCGCATGACCTTGGCCACGTCGGCCGGGTCCATGGCCACCCAGCCGTAGTCCTTCAGGTACACCTCGGCGCGGCAATGCTGCGCGCCCTTGAGGCTGGCCGGGTTGCCGCCGAGTTCCTTGTAGCCGAAGGCCGAGGGCGCCAGGCGCAGGCCGTAGACGTCACGCGCGGGCAGACCCACGGCGCGGCACATGCCGACGAAGATGGCATTGAGGTCGGCGCACTTGCCGCCCAGATTGCCAGTCTCCAGCATGGCCTTGATGTCGCCCTCGCCGCAGCCGCGCACCTTGGGCTCACGGTAAGTATTGGTGACCACCCAGTTGTAGATGGCGCGCGCCTTGTCCACATCGGTCTTGGCGCCGTGCGTGGCTTCAAGCGCGGTCTTGCGCACGATGCCATCGGTGGGCAGCAGGGCCGTGGGCCGGGTCCAGAACCGGAGGTTGGCGGCGGCTTCGGGCACAGGCTTTTTCGCGGCCCAGTTGACGGCGCGACTGTTGGTCTGGATGCGGGTGGTAAGTTCGACCCAGGGGTTTTTCTCGCCGGGGGCGAACACCACGTGCAAAAGACGCGCGCCGTAGACCGCGTCGCTGCTCATGCGGGCGGCGCCATTACTGGCATAACTGCTGTCCAGCGAACGCTGCCAGTCGGTATCGACCGAGGGCACCGGCAGCCAGACGCTGGTGGCGCCTTCGGCCTGTTGAACGTCGACGCGGGTCGTCACCTCGAAAATGCGCCAGGCGCCGGGGCGGGGATGGAACTGGCGCTGCGCCGGCGCGGCCTGGGCCAGGCTCAGGGCCGGCAGGGTGTAGGCGGCCGACAGGCCTGCTGCGTTCTTCAAAAAGCTTCGACGTTCGTTGGTCATCAAGGGCGCTCCGTCATGGTGTGGAAACCGCCGGCGGGGCAGGTCAAGATGCCTCACAACAGCGTGAACACGATGGAAATATCGTGCTGCCCAGACTACCGAGTCCACCTCACCCCGGAGTAATCCCCGAGTTTGACCCCACGAGTCTTGGGGTATATTGATTCCCACACCCATGAGAAAGCTGCCGGAGACCTACAACACGATGGAGCAGACAGGGCCCATGCCCGTCAGTCGCGGTGTCCTCCTGCGCGATACGGACGGCACCCCACCCGAACGCCGGTGCCATGCCATCCTGGAACGGTTCGCTGCCAGCGAACTGGCCGCACGGGTGCACGCCGAAGCCGGCGAGGACGGCGCAGGCCCCTGGCTGCGTCTGCGGCTGGACCACAGCAGCACACAGGCCTGGGCGCCGGGCCACGACACCATGGATCTGGCCCGCTCCCTGGGCCTGCGCACCCAGGACAGCGAAGCCGATCTGCAGCGCGAAATCCTGCTCACCCTGCTGATGAGCCCGACCGGCCTGGACATTCCCTGCGTGGACGAGCTGGAATCGGCCATCCACATCCGCCGCAATATCGTGCGCGCCGCGCGTCGCACCACCCTGGCCTTCGAAACCGATGCGGCCGAACGCCCGCAGGACTGCTGGACCTACCACGAGGACAAGGGTTTCACCCTGCTGCCCGGCGTGCCCCTGATCGACGCCCTCATCAAGACCACGCAGCCCGCAGTCTCGGGCCGGCTCTATTCCTTCTCCTGCTACCGCGCCACCGAGTACGTGACACTGCTGGGCATTGCCCAGGAACTGGCACGCAGCAACACCGAGCTGTTCGAGCGCCTGCAGGGCGTCTGGCGCCAGCGCGCCATCATGTCCGAGGAGTTCCACACCGTGTTTCTGCGCGAACAGGGTTCGATGGAAGCACCCGTGCCGCCCCTGTACTACGTGCCCGGCGACCGCGTCTGGTTCCGCAACCCCGACGAAGCGTCGGCCGACGCCTGCGGTTTCGAGGGCTCCTGGGTCATGTACCTGGGCGGCGGCCTGTTCACCAACTTCTGGAAGCAGCAGCAGCCCTATACCCTGACCGACAAGTGCGTGGAAATCTACCACTGGCGCAACGGCATGTACCGCGACGAAAAAGGTGAAGTGCGCATCGACGAGGAACGCATCAAGCCCCTGATCGCCGCCACCCTGGCCAATCCGGTCGAGCTGGCGCGGGTCATGGCGCGCATGACCCGCTGGCGCGAGCCGCGCGGCGTCTACACCGAGGCCGGCGGCTGCATGGACACCACCCGCGAGTTCGCGCGCTGGGTGCGTCCGGGCACCAGCGACATGCCCATCCCCAGAACCTGAGCGTCACGCGCAGACGCATGCAGGTGCGGCACACCTTCGTCGACGGTCTCGCGAAGCCCCGCACCGGATGGCGCCGACTTTCGGCGGATGGCTCTGCGACTACGCCCGTATGACGGTCCATTTTTTCCTTGTGCCGGAAGGTTTTCTCGCCATGCTGCGGCCCTGACCCGCTTGTGGCTCGATGATGAATCTGTGCCGGCCCCCGAGCCGGGGCCAGGCTCTGGCGCCCACCGTGCGTGCGCTCAAGGAAACGCCGAACAAGCACCTCTGTTCGGACTGAGCTTGGCCGGTCCCGAGCCGGGTCGAAGGGCTCAACGCGAACGGACTGGTCCAGCGCACTCAGGTCGAAACGCCGCTGGCCCGCTGGGACTTGCCGCGCAGCAGCGGCTCGACGAGCGCCATGGCCTCGCGGCCCGACCAGTCCACCTCGCCGCGCACGCGCTGGCGCGGCCGGCCCCCGGCGTCGATCAGGAGGGTGGTGGGCAGCACATTGGCCCCCCAGGCACGGGCAGCCTCGCTTTGCGGATCCAGCAGCACCGTGAGGTTCAGGCCGCTGGACTGCAGGTACTGGGCGATACGGCGCGGGCCCTCGCCCACGTTGAGCGCCAGCACCTGCAACTGCTCGGGGCCGTAGATCTCGGCCAGTTGCTGCAGCGAGGGCATCTCGGCGCGGCAGGGCGGGCACCAGGTGGCCCAGAAGTTGAGCACGACGGCGCGGCCGCGCAGTTCGGCCAGGGTCCAGGTCTTGCCCTGCATGTCCAGCGCCTGCAGCGCGGGGGCCGGTCGGTTGGCCGGCCAGGGGGTCACGTCGTAGCCGCGCTGCGCGAGCGCCGGAAGCGTCACTGCACCGAGAGCCCAGCCGAGAAGCGTGCGGCGGTCCATCAGATCTTCCCGGCCACCCAGCCCTGCACGCTGGCCAGGGCCGCACCGAGTTTGCTCGCGTCGGTGCCGCCGGCCATGGCCATGTCGGGTTTGCCGCCGCCCTTGCCGCCGACCTGCTGGGCCACGAAGTTGACCAGCTCGCCGGCCTTCACCTTGGCCGTGCTGTCGGCGGTGACGCCGGCCGCCAGCTGCACCTTGTCACCGTCCACGGCCGCCAGCACGATGGCCGCGGTCTTGAGCTTGTCCTTGAGCTTGTCCAGGGTGTCGCGCAGGGTCTTGGCATCCGCCCCTTCCAGGCGAGCGGCCAGCACCTTCAGCCCTTTGACGTCCACGGCCTGGGCCATGAGTTCGTCGCCCTGGCTGGAGGCCAGCTTGCCCTTGAGCGCGGCGATTTCCTTTTCCAGCGCCTTGACCTGGTCCAGCACCTGGCCCAGACGCGCATTGAGTTCCGTGCTCGGCGCCTTGAGCGTGCCGGCGGCCTGCGTCACCGTGTCTTCCAGCTGCTGCAGATAGCTCAGCGCATTGGCGCCGGTCACCGCCTCGATACGGCGCACGCCCGCGGCCACGCCGCCCTCGGCCACCACCTTGAACAGGCCGATGTCACCGGTGCGCTGCACGTGCGTGCCGCCGCAGAGTTCACGGCTGCTGCCGATGTCCAGCACGCGCACGGTGTCGCCGTACTTCTCGCCGAAGAGCATCATGGCGCCGGTCTTCTGCGCGGACTCGATGTCCATCAGGCGAGCCTGTGTGGCACTGTTGGCCAGGATCTCGGCGTTGACCAATTTCTCGATCTCGCGAATCTGCGTTTCGGTCACCGGCGCGTTGTGCGCGAAGTCGAAGCGGGTGCGCTCGGCGTTCACCAGCGAACCCTTCTGCTGCACATGGCTGCCCAGCACCTCGCGCAGGGCCTTGTGCATCAGGTGCGTGACCGAGTGGTTGCGCATGGTGGCCGCGCGCACGCTCAGGTTGACCTGGGCCGTCACGTGGTCGCCCACATTGAGCGTGCCTTGCGCGAGCGTGCCATGGTGGCCGTAGACGTCGGCCTTGATCTTTTGCGTGTCATCGACGACGAACTCGACAAGCACCCGCCCTGCCGTTCGCCCTGAGCCTGTCGAAGGGCTCGCGAGGGCTTCGACAAGCTCAGCCCGAACGGAAATCGTTCCCTCGTCACCGACCTGGCCGCCGCTCTCGGCGTAGAAGGGGGTGGTGTCCAGCACCACCACGCCTTGCTGGCCAGCCTTGAGCACGGCCGTGGACGTGCCGTCGACATACAGGGCCACGATCTTGGCAGACGCTTCGAGCTTCTCGTAGCCCACGAACCGGTTGCCGGCGCCGGTGTACTCCAGCGCCTTGTCCATCTTGAACTTGCCGGCGGCACGGGCCTGGCTCTTCTGCTTGTCCATGGCAGCGGCAAAACCGGCCTCATCCACGCTCAGGCCTCGCTCGCGGCAGACGTCGGCCGAGAGGTCCAGCGGGAAACCGTAGGTATCGTGCAGCTTGAAGGCCACCTCACCCGGCAGCACCTTGGCGTTGGCCAGGGCAGCGTCCAGGATTTCCATGCCATTGGCCAGGGTCTCGTAGAAGCGCTCTTCCTCGGCCTTGAGCACCTCGGTGATGCGCTGCTCCTGCTCCTTGAGACGCGGGTAGGCGTCGCCCATCTGGCGCACCAGCTCGGCCACGAGCTTGTGGAAGAAGGGCTTCTTCTGGCCCAGCTTGTAGCCGTGGCGGATGGCGCGGCGCACGATACGGCGCTGCACATAACCACGGCCTTCGTTGCTGGGGATCACACCGTCGCTGACCAGGAAGGCAGTGGCGCGGATATGGTCGGCAATCACCTTGAGCGAGGGGTTCGTCAGGTCCTTGGTGCCGGTCTCGCGGCCGGCGGCCTTGATCAGCGCGGCGAAGATGTCGATCTCGTAGTTGCTGTGCACATGCTGCAGGATGGCGGCCAGGCGCTCCAGGCCCATGCCGGTGTCCACGCAGGGGGCCGGCAGGGGCGTGACGGTGCCGGTCTCGTCCATGTTGAACTGCATGAACACGTTGTTCCAGATCTCGATGTAGCGGTCGCCGTCTTCATCGGGGCTGCCCGGGGGACCACCGGCGATGTGGTCGCCGTGGTCGTAGAAGATCTCCGAGCAGGGGCCGCAGGGACCGGTGTCGGCCATCATCCAGAAGTTGTCGCTCTTGTAGCGCCCGCCCTTGTTGTCGCCGATGCGGATGACGCGCTCGGGCGGCAGGCCGATCTCCTTGGTCCAGATGTCGTAGGCCTCGTCGTCCTCTTCGTACACGGTGGCCAGCAGGCGCTCCTTGGGCAGCTTGTAGACCTCGGTCAGAAGCTCCCAGGCCCACTTCAGGCTCTCGCGCTTGAAGTAGTCGCCGAAGCTCCAGTTGCCCAGCATCTCGAAGAAGGTGTGGTGGCGCGCGGTGTAGCCCACGTTCTCCAGGTCGTTGTGCTTGCCGCCGGCGCGCAGGCAGGCCTGAACGGACGCGGCACGCACATAGCTGCGCTTGTCGCTGCCCAGGAACACGTCCTTGAACTGCACCATGCCCGAGTTGGTGAACATCAGCGTGGGGTCGTTGCCCGGCACCAGGGGGCTGGAGGGCACGACGGTGTGGCCCTTGGCGGCAAAGAAGTCCAGAAAGGTCTTGCGGATGTCGGCAACGGAGATGACGGGTAGGCTCATGGTTTTCCAGGACGGGGCTGCCGCTCCCCCGGGGACTGCGGCACGCACGTAACTGCTTGATTTATTTGAACTATCGATTATAAGTTTGAGGGCCTGCCGGACTGGCTGTCGCCCCTGTGATGCCCCCACACGCGACTCACTGGCAAAATCAGCCGCCACGCCCCACACCACCACCGAAGAGACACACCATGGACATGAAGACCTCCCCCCTGGCCCTGCTCAAGGACCCTTCCCTGCTCAAGACCGACGCACTGATCAACGGCCAGTGGGTCAAGGGCGCGGGGGCCAAACGCTTCGACGTGCTGGACCCGTCCAACGGCAGCAAGCTGGCCGACGTGGCCAATCTGGGCCCGGCCGACGCCGAGGCCGCCATCAAGGCGGCCAACGCCGCCTGGCCGGCCTGGCGCGCCCAAACCGGCCGCGAGCGCAGCGCCATCCTGCGCAAATGGTTCGACCTGCTCATGGCCAACCGCGAGGACCTGGCCCGCATCATGACGGCCGAGCAGGGCAAGCCCTTCCCCGAGGCCAAGGGCGAGGTCAGCTACGGCGCGAGCTTCGTCGAGTGGTTCGCCGAGGAAGCCAAACGCGTCAACGGCGAGACCCTGCCCTCCTGGGACAACAACCGCCGCCTCATGGTCATCAAGCAGCCCATCGGCGTCTGCGCGGCCATCACGCCCTGGAACTTCCCCCTGGCCATGATCACGCGCAAGGTGGCCCCGGCCCTGGCCGCAGGCTGCCCCGTCATCATCAAGCCGGCCGAACTCACGCCGCTCACGGCCCTGGCCGCGGCCGAGCTGGCCGTGCGCGCCGGCATCCCGGCCGGTGTGGTGAACATCATCACCGCCGACAGCGAGAACTCCATCGCCGTGGGCAAGGTCTTCTGCGCCAGCGAGACCGTGCGCCACATCAGCTTCACCGGTTCCACCGAAGTGGGCCGCATCCTGATGGCGCAGAGCGCCCCGACGGTCAAGAAGCTGAGCCTGGAGCTGGGCGGCAACGCACCCTTCATCGTGTTTGACGATGCCGACATCGACTCGGCCGTCGAAGGCGCCATGGCCAGCAAGTACCGCAACGCCGGCCAGACCTGCGTCTGCGCCAACCGCATCTATGTGCAGGACGGCGTCTACGACGAGTTCGTCAAGAAGTTCGCGGCCAAGGTCAAGGAAGTGA
>JAGWTL010000322.1 GCA_028869035.1 Burkholderiales bacterium
CACACCTACGACGCCATCCCCATCGGCATGTTCACGCTGGACCTGCAGGGCCATTTCACCAGCATCAATCCGGCCCTGCGCAAGATGCTGGGTGCGCGCGCCTTCAAGACCACGCACAACACCTGGCAGCAGTATTTTGGCGCCGACATCTGGAGCGCGCTGCTCGATCTGGCGCAGAACCGGCCGGACGGCGATATCGAGATCCGCAGCCAGATGGATGTGACCGGGTTCGAGGCGCCGCGGCGCTATCTGGTCAAGGCCGCCCTGGCCGGCGACAAGATCGAGGGCTCCCTGCAGGACGTGACCGACAAGTCCATCGCCGCCGAGGAACTGAACTTCCTGGCCGACAACGATGCGCTGACCAAAGTGCTGAACCGCCGCGGTGTCGAGAAGGCCTTCAACGAAGCGGCGGCCGCCATCGATGATGCGCGCCCCCTGGCCCTGGCCTACCTGGACCTCGACCGCTTCAAGCTGATCAACGATCTCTACGGCCACAACGCCGGCGACGAGGTGCTGCGGCAGGTCTGCCACCGCGTCAACATCCTGCTGGCCGCACATATGCGCCTGGGCCGGGTCGGCGGCGACGAGTTCGTCATCCTGCTGCCTGACACCCGCATGCCGCTGGCCACGGTGATTTCCCGCGGCATCATCGACAGCATCGACGAAAAGCCCTTCCGCGTCGGCGAGAAGGCCTTTTATGTGCGCGGCTCCATCGGCCTGATCGAGGTCAGCCCGGGCACGCAGTTCAAGGAGGTGCTCTCCACCTCCGATCGCGCCTGCCGCGAAGCCAAGACCGGCCAGTACCGTGGGCTGGTCGTGTACGAGCAGAACTCCCCGGCCTTCAAGGAGCACCAGGCCGAAATCCGGCTGATCGGCGAGATCTCCGCCAGCGACACCATCGCCGGCCTGTACCTGGAGATGCAGCCCATCATGTCGCTGTCCCGCCCGAACGATGCCTTGAATTTCGAGGTCCTGCTGCGCATGCGTGATGCGCAGGACCAGCAGGTGCCGGTCAGCCGCGTGATTGCGGCAGCCGAGGACAGCGGGCGCATGAGCACGATCGACCGCTGGGTGCTGACCACCACCATGGCCTGGCTGGACGAACACCGCAGCCGCCTGTTGCGCACGCAATTCGTCTGCATCAACCTCAGCGGCGCCTCGCTCAACGACGAGGAGTTCATGCAGGAAGTGTTCGACCTGCTGCGCCGTAGCAGCCATATCTCCAGTTTCCTGTGCATCGAGATCACGGAAAGCATTGCCCTGCACGACCTGAAGAACACACGCCGTTTCATCGACAAGGTGCGTGGTTACGGCGCCCGGGTGGCGCTCGATGATTTCGGCGCCGGCTACACCTCCTTCTCCTACCTCAAGGAGTTGCCGGCCGACCTGCTCAAGATCGACGGCAGCTTCGTGGTCAACATGAACCAGCATCCGGCCAATGTGTCCATCGTCGAGGCCATCGTCAACCTGGCGCGCAACCTGGGCATGAAGACCATCGCCGAATGGGCCGAGGATGCCGCCACGGTCCAGGCCCTGGCCGAGATCGGGGTGGACTATGTGCAGGGCTATGCCGTGGCCCGCCCCATGGCGCCCGAGAAGCTGCTCGAGGTGAACTCGGCGGCCGGTTTCATCAAGAACGTCGACCTGCTGCACTTCGTCGAGGTGCAGGAACGGCAGAACAATCCCTTGGCCCAGCTCGATCTGCTGATCGACAACGACAAGCAGTCGCCGCCCAAGATCCACTAGGCGGCAGGCTCTTCTCAGCCCGTCGCGCGCAGGGCCTTGCGCAGTTCCACGCCGAGTTCGGGCTTGTGGGCGAAGGGATCGGTCGGATTGCGGGCCTGCATGATGTCTTCCAGCCGGGTCTGCACCGAAGCGATGGCCCTGGGATGGCTGTAGATGTAGAACTGCCCGCCCGCCATCGCATCAAAGACTTTCTGCGCCACCTCGGCGGCCGTCACCTTGCCCGAACTCACGGCCTTGTCGCTCATGGCCTGGCCGATCAGCTGGCTGCGTGTGGGCTTGGCCACGGCGAGTTCACCCGGGCGATTGCGTTCGCTCTGGTGGATGCCGGTGGGCACGAAATAGGGGCACAGCACCGAGGCGCCCACCTGCTCCGTCACCAGGGCCAGGTCCTGGTAAAGGGTCTCGCTGAGCGAGACCACCGCATGTTTGCTGACGTTGTAGACCCCCATGTTCGGCGGGTTCAGCAGGCCGGCCATGCTGGCGGTGTTCACAATGTGGCCGCGGTAGGACGGATCCTTCTGCGCGGCCTCCAGCATCATGGGGGTGAACAGGCGCACGCCGTGGATCACGCCCCAGAGGTTGACGCCCAGCACCCAGCGCCAGTCCTGCACCGTGTTTTCCCAGACCAGGCCGCCGGCGCCAACGCCGGCGTTGTTGAAGACAAAATGCGGCGCGCCGAAGCGCTCCTGCACACGCTGCGCCAGGTGTTCCATCTGCGCGGCATCCGAAACGTCGAGCTGCTGGGCCAGCACCTCGGCGCCGGCGGCCTTCATCTCTGCCGCGGCACGGTCCAGCGCATCCTGCTGCACATCGGCCAGCACCAGTTTCATGCCCAGCCGCGCGCCGATGCGCGCGCACTCCAGTCCGAAACCGGAACCGGCGCCGGTCAGCACAGCCGTCTTGCCGGCGAAATCCTTGATCATGTCTCTTCCTTTTTGAGTACGTAGCCGATGCGGGGGAAATGCACGTGGACCGGGCCGGCACGTTCATCGACGCGGCGGATCGTGTAATGCAGGCGGGTGGCCGCGACCAGCTCACCGCTGCTGGGTTCGGGCCCGAAACTGTCGCTGAAGATGCTGACGCGGCTGCCCAGGGGAATGCCGTGCTCGTCCTGGAAGGGATGCTCGGGCAGCAGGGCGCCGCTGTCAGGGGATGCTGCGCAATGCGCGATGGCCGCCGAGGCATCCAGTTCAGTGCGGCTACCGTGCCCGATGGCGGCCATGCGCGCCATCCAGGCCTGGACGGCGGGCGTGGCCTCCAGGATGCCGGCCATCGCAGGGGTCTGGGTCTGCGTGAACCAGAGCGGGTGGCAGGCCGCGAAATCGGCGACGCAGGGCGCGTCGCCCAGCAGGTAGCGCTGCCCGTGCAGCATGTCCGAGAGCCGGCGCAGGTAGCTGCGGTAGGCCGCCGCGGCATCGGGGGCTGGCGCTCTCGGCACGGCGGTGCGCATGCGCGCGCGGTCTTCACCGAAGGTCTTGGCGATCGGGCCCCACTTCTCGGGCGTACCGCCACCGAACACCTGGGCGATGCCCTTGGGCTGGAAGTTGTAGCTCATGGCGGCCCAGAACAGGCG
>JAGWTL010000025.1 GCA_028869035.1 Burkholderiales bacterium
GGCTACGCGCAGTTCAGCTACGGCTTCAACTACTACGGAACCATCGGCACCAACCGCGACGAGTTCGTGGTGGTGCGCAAGATGAACAAGGTGGACTGGCTGGACACGCCAGCGGCGCAGAGCGCGGGGGTGACAGCATGAACGACCTCGTTTTTCTCCCTCTCCCCCTGGGAGAGGGCAGGGGTGAGGGCTTGAACGCCAATCACCTCCCTAAAACCGCCCTCACCCTAACCCTCTCCCAGAGCGAGAGGGAACAGAACCAGGAGAACAGAACATGAAAATCCGCGCTCAAATCGGCATGGTGCTCAACCTGGACAAGTGCATTGGCTGCCACACCTGTTCGGTCACCTGCAAGAACGTCTGGACCAGCCGCAAAGGCATGGAATACGCCTGGTTCAACAACGTCGAGACCAAACCCGGCATCGGTTACCCCAAGGAGTGGGAGAACCAGGACAAGTGGAACGGCGGCTGGGTCCGCAAATCGAACGGCAGCATCGAGCCGCGCCAGGGAGCGAAGTGGAAGCTGCTGATGAAGATCTTCGCCAACCCCAATCTGCCGCAGATCGACGACTACTACGAGCCCTTCACCTTCGACTACGACCACCTGCAGTCGGCGCCCGAGACGCGCGCCGCGCCCACGGCACGCCCGCGCAGCCTGATCACCGGCCAGCGCATGGAGAAGATCGAGTGGGGCCCGAACTGGGAAGAAATCCTCGGTGGTGAATTCAGCAAGCGTTCGAAGGACAAGAACTTCGACGACGTGCAGAAGGACATCTACGGCCAGTTCGAGAACACCTTCATGATGTACCTGCCGCGCCTGTGCGAGCACTGCCTGAACCCGGCGTGCGTGGCGAGCTGCCCCTCGGGCTCGATCTACAAGCGCGAGGAAGACGGCATCGTGCTGATCGACCAGGACAAGTGCCGCGGCTGGCGCATGTGCGTCTCCGGCTGCCCCTACAAAAAGATCTATTACAACTGGGAATCGGGCAAGGCCGAGAAGTGCATCTTCTGCTACCCGCGCATCGAAGCCGGCCAGCCCACCGTGTGCTCGGAGACCTGCGTGGGCCGCATCCGCTACCTGGGCGTGCTGCTGTACGACGCCGACCGCATCCAGGAAGCCGCCAGCGTGGAACACGACCGCGACCTCTACAACGCCCAGCTCGACATCTTCCTCGACCCGAACGATCCCAAGGTGATCGAGCAGGCCCGCGCCGACGGCATCCCCGATGCCTGGATGGACGCTGCGCGCAAGAGCCCGGTCTACAAGATGGCGGTGGAGTGGAAGGTGGCCCTGCCCCTGCACCCCGAGTACCGCACCCTGCCCATGGTCTGGTACGTTCCGCCGCTCTCGCCCATCACGGCGGCAGCGAACGCCGGCGACATCGGCATCAACGGCGAAATTCCGGACGTCAAGCAGCTGCGCATCCCGGTCAAGTACCTGGCCAACCTGCTGACCGCCGGCGACACCATGCCGGTGGAACGCGCCCTGGAACGCATGCTCGCCATGCGCGCCTACCAGCGCGAGAAGCACGTCGAAGGCCGCATCAACACCAGCGCCTTGCAGCAGGTGCAGATGACGCAGGCCGAGGTGGAAGACATGTACCACGTGATGGCGATTGCCAACTACGAGGACCGCTTCGTGATCCCGAGCTCGCACCGCGAGTACGCCGAGAACACCTTCGACATGCGCGGCGGCTGCGGCTTCTCGTTTGGCAACGGCTGTTCCGACGGAGCCAGCGAAGCCAGCCTCTTCGGCGCCGGCAAACGCCGCACCATCCCGATCAAAGCCGAGGTATGACCATGAGCACAAACAAATCTTCCCTGACCCTGCGCGTGCTGGCACGCCTGCTGAGCTACCCGGATGCCGAATTGCGCGGCCATCTGGGCGACCTGAACGCCGCGCTGCACGGCGAACAGGCTCTCGGCACGCAGCGCCTGGAAGAACTGGCGGCCCTGTTGAAGTCCCTGCGCACGCGCGACCCGCTGCTGGTCGAAGCCGACTACGTGCAGCTCTTCGACCGCGGCCGCGCCACCTCCCTGCACCTGTTCGAGCACGTGCACGGCGACAGCCGCGACCGGGGACCTGCCATGATCGACCTGGCCCAGACCTACGAGAAGGCCGGCCTCTACCTGGCCGAGGGCGAACTGCCCGACTACCTGCCGGTGGTGCTGGAGTTCGTCTCCACCCAGCCGGTCAAGGAGGCGCGCGCCTTCCTGGGCGAGATCGCCCACATCCTCAACGCCATCTTCAGTGCCCTGGTGAAACGCGAGAGCCCCTACGCCAGCGTGCTGGGCGCCCTGCTGGAGATCGCTGGCGAGCGGGCCCAGGCCGTGAAGGTGGCGGAAGACGAGCCGCTGGACCAGGCCTGGGAAGAGCCCATGGCCTTCGGCGGCTGTTCGACGGAAGGCCAGGCCAAGCCCGGCCAGCCCCAACCCATCCGCATCGTCAGGAACGTTGCGCAGCCCGCTGCGCCAGGAGCATGAGCATGAACTACCTCAACCAGTTCGTCTTCGGGATCTATCCCTACATCTGCCTCACGGTCTTCCTGCTGGGCAGCCTGGTGCGCTTCGACCGCGACCAGTACACCTGGAAAAGCGATTCCTCACAGCTGCTCAAGGCCGGCCAGCTGCGCTGGGGCAGCAACCTCTTCCACGTCGGTATCCTCTTTCTCTTCTTCGGCCACACCGTGGGCATGCTGACGCCGCACTTCGTCTACGAGCCCTTCATGACGGCGGGCGCCAAGCAGCTGCTGGCCATGGTCTCGGGCGGCGTGTTCGGTGCATTGGGCCTGCTGGGTCTGACCCTGCTGCTGCACCGCCGCCTGTTCGAGCCGCGCATCCGCGCCACCAGCAAACCCGGCGACATCGTGCTGCTGCTCCTGCTCTGGCTGCAATTCGCGCTGGGCCTGGCCACCATCCCGCTCTCGGCCCAGCATCTGGACGGCGGCATGATGCTGTTGCTGGCCGAGTGGGCCCAGCGCATCGTGACCTTCCGCGGCGGCGCGGTGGAATTGCTGGCCGAGGCCAGCTGGGTCTTCAAGGCCCACATGTTCCTGGGCATGAGCATCTTCCTGATCTTCCCCTTCACGCGCCTGGTGCATGTCTGGAGCGGCTTCGCCTCGGTGAGCTACCTGATGCGCCCCTACCAGGTGGTGCGCAGCCGCCGGCTGAACCTGCCCGCCGGCCACAACCTGCCGCGCCAACCCGGCGCCCGCGTCTGAGGAGGAAGACATGAAAGAACCCTGCTCACCCAGCTGCGGTTGCACCGGCGCCGAAGCCGACACGGCGGTCGCCACCCCTGTTGCCATCGCCCGCGTCAACGGCCAGCCGCTGCAGCGCGCCGATGAAACACTGGCTGACGACGAACTGCGCCAGCGCGCCTGCACCGAACTGCTGCGCCAGGCCGCGCAGCGCGCCGGCCTGCTGGCGGCTGAGGACAGCGCGGCCGACGGTGTGCCCAGCGAGGCGGCGGTAGACGCCATCGAGCAACTGCTCGAACAAAGCCTGCAGATCCCCGAGCCCTCGGAAGAAGCTTGCCGCCGCCACCATGCCGCCCACGCTGCGCGTTATCGCATCGGCGAGCGGGCCCATGTGCGCCACATCCTGTTCGCGGTGACGCCGGGTGTCGACGTGGTCGCCCTGCGCAAGCGCGCCGAAAGCGCCCTGCTGGACGTGCGCAGCCACGACGGCACGGGCGACCCCTTCATCGAGGCCGCGCGCAAGCTTTCCAACTGCCCCAGCGGCGCCGAGGGCGGCGAGCTGGGCTGGCTCAGCGCGCAGGACTGCGCCCCCGAGTTCGCGCGCGAGATCTTCGGCCAGCCGGAGGTGGGCGTGCTGCCGCGCCTGGTGCACAGCCGCTTCGGCCTGCACGTGGTGGACGTGCGCCAGCGCGAAGCCGGGGTGGACCAGCCCTTCGAATCGGTGCACGGCGCCGTGGCCACGACGCTGCGCCAGCAGACCTACGTGACCGCGCTGCGCCAGTACCTGGCCCTGCTGGCCGGGCAGGCCGAGCTGGAAGGCGTGGAACTGGACGCGGCCGACACCCCCTTGGTGCAGTGACGATGAATACCGGCTCTCACCCCTACCCTCTCCCAAAGGGAGAGGGGGTATCCCTCCTCTCCTCCTGGGAGAGGGCATCTTTCTTATCCCCTCTCCCTCTGGGAGAGGGCTAGGGTGAGGGCGCGCCGAGCGCATACCGCCCATGCCCGATGAACTGCTGGAGCGTCTGCGGCGCTTTCACGACCAGACCTTTCCGGGCGTGCAGGACCAGTTCCAGGATCTGGTGACGCACGGCCAGCACCCCACCATCCTCTTCATCGGCTGCTCCGACTCGCGCCTGGTGCCCTACCTGCTCACGGGCACGGGGCCAGGCGAACTCTTCGTGGTGCGCAACGTGGCGGCCTTCGTGCCGCCGCACGACGGCATGACGACCGTGCCCTCGGGCGACATGCCCCCCGAAGGTGCCTATCTGGGCGCCGCGCGGCGTTTCACCGGCTACCACGGCACGGCCGCGGCCATCGAGTTCGCGGTGCTCAACCTCAAGGTCTCGCGCATCGTGGTCTGCGGCCACAGCCACTGCGGCGGCATCCGCGCGCTCTACGAAGGGGCCCCGAAAGAGGCCATCAACCTGGCCGCCTGGCTGGAACTGGGCCGCGAAGCCGTGCTGCCCGTGCAGATGTCGCCCGAGGCACTGCGCCGCACCGAGCAGCGCGCCGTGATCCTGCAGCTGGAGCGCCTGATGGGCTACCCCATGGTGCGCGAACGCGTGGAGGCCGGCCAGCTGGCTCTGCACGGCTGGCACTATGTGATCGAAGATGGCGAAGTGCATGTATTCGACGTCAAGAGCGGGGAGTTCGTGCCGGCCTCCAGCGCCACGCACAGCGGCACTGGACCCTGTGCCGACTCTGATGACACAATGGCCCAAGCGCTGTTCAACGAAATCGACGACAGCTATCGGCCGCAGCAGGCGGCTGCCGGGGGACCCCGCCAGGAGCACAAGCCCTAGCGCGCCCCCGTCCAGCCCGCGGACCGGTGGCGTATGAGGAGACTGGATCCATGCGTATCGCTGACTGGAAACTGGGTACCCGCCTCGGACTGGCCCTGGGCCTGCCCCTGCTGCTGCTGGCGGGCCTCACCCTGCTGGCCCTGCAGCAGCTGCAGCAGGTCGGCATTGCCAGCGAACGCATGAGCGCCGGCGACCGCGCCCAGACCGAGGCCGCGTTGCAGATCACCGCCGGCACCGAGCAGCTCTCGCGCCTGACCCAGCAGCAGATCACCGCCCCCATCGCCGCCCCCACGGGCCAGATCCGCGAACAGCAGACCGCCGCCAACCGCCAGATCGACCAGGCCCTGGCCACGCTGGAACGCCTGGGCTCGCGCAGCGATGCCCAGGTGCTGACCGATCTCAAGCGTCACCGCGCCGCCCATACCGAATCGGCCGAACGTGTGGTCAAGCTGGTCGAGGAAAACCTGCGGCCCGAGGCCTCGCTGCTCTTCATCGGCGAGACCCTGCCCGCGCTCAAGGCCCTGCAGCAGTCCATCCAGACCCTGACCGCCCTGCAGCGCAAAAGCGTGGAGCGCGGCAGCATCGCCGCCGCGCGCACGCTGCTGCTCTACTGCGGCGTGGCCGCCGTGCTGCTGGCGGCACTCTGGGGCCTGTGGCTGCTGCTGCCGCTCGCACGTGGCCTGCGCGAGAACCTGCGCGCGGCGCGGCAGCTGGCCGGCGGCGAACTCGACACCCCGATTGAAGCGCGCGCACACGACGAAAGCGGCCAGGTGCAGGCCGCCCTGGTCCGCATCCAGCAGGGCGTGCAACAGCTGATCGCGCAGGTGCACCAGGACGCCGAGCAGCTGGCCATGGACACCCAGGCGCTGGCCGCCCCCGAACAGGCCGAGGCCCGGCGCAGCCCGCAGGCGGCACGCGTGGAGCAGGCCCAGACCAGCATGCAGGCCCTGGCCGGCACCCTGAAGCACAGCCATGACAGCGGACGCCAGGCCCAGACGCTTGCCGCCGAAGCCGCCAAGGTGGCCGAGCGCGGCGGCGCGGTGGTGAGCCAGGTGGTGGACACCATGCAGGACATCCGCACATCGTCCGCCCGCATCGCCGACATCATCGGCGTGATCGACGGCATCGCCTTCCAGACCAATATCCTGGCGCTCAACGCCGCGGTGGAAGCCGCGCGCGCCGGCGAGCAGGGCCGCGGTTTTGCCGTGGTGGCCAGTGAAGTGCGCTCGCTGGCCGGGCGCAGCGCCGCCGCGGCCAAGGAGATCAAGCAGCTCATCGATGCCTCGGTCGGCAGCGTGGCCGAAGGCGGCAAGCTGGTCGAGCAGGCCGGCCGCACCATGCAGGAGGTGGTGGGCCAGGTGCGCCAGGTGGCCGAGACCATGGCGCAGATCACGCGCGAAGGCCAGGCCCAGGACCAGGGTTTCAGCCAGCTGCAGGACGCCATCACGCAGCTGGAACAGATGGTCAGCGACAACGCCGCCGTGCTGGACCGCTCGGCCGCCTCGGCCCAGGCCCTGGAGCAGCAGGCCCGCCAGCTGGCCGTCAACGTGGGCGGCTACCGCCTGGGCAGCGCGCCGCTGCGCCTGCGCTGATTTCTTGACGCAGCGCAAAACACCGCGCGGGCATCGTCCTTAAGCTGGCGGCTGGTCTTTTTTTACCGGCTACCGTGGCCGTCTGCCCGTTCATGAACGCAGCACTCCCCCTGCCCTACATCCCCACTGACAGCGCCGCCTGGCTGGCGCGTAGCGGCCTGCGCCCGCTGAACCTGGCCGGCCGCAGCCTGCTGCCGCTGGTGCAGGGTGGCATGGGCATCGGCGTTTCGGCGCACCGCCTGGCCGGCAGCGTGGCCGCGCTCGGCGGCGTGGGCACGCTCTCCTCCGTGGATCTGCGCCGCCACCACCCGGACCTGATGGAAGCCACCGGCCACCTGGAAGCCGGCGACGCCGCCAAGGTGGCCATCAACGCCGCCAACCTGGAAGCGCTGAAGCGCGAGATCCGCGCCGCGCGCGAGCTGTCCAAAGGCCTGGGCCTGCTGGCCATCAACGTCATGCGCGCGGTAAGCGCATACGCGCCTTCCGTCACCACCGCACTGGAAGCCGGCATCGACGCCGTGGTGGTGGGCGCCGGCCTGCCGCTGGACCTGCCCGAGCTGGCGCAGGACCACCCCAAAGCGGCGCTGATCCCCATCCTCTCGGATGCGCGCGGCGTGCAGCTCATCGTGAAGAAATGGGAGCGCAAGAAGCGCCTGCCCGACGCCATCGTCATCGAGCACCCGCGCCTGGCCGGCGGCCACCTGGGCGCGGCCAGGATCGCCGACCTCAACGACCCGCGCTTCGACTTCGAGAACGTGATCCCGCAGTCGCTCGAATTCCTGCGCAGTGCCGGCATCGAGCGGGAGATTCCGCTGATCGCCGCCGGCGGCATCCGCACGCACGCCGACATCGCCCGCCTGCAGGCCTTGGGCGCGGCGGGTGTGCAGCTGGGCACGCCCTTTGCCGTCACCACCGAGGGCGACGCCCACCCCGAGTTCAAGCGGGTGCTGGCCGAGGCAAAAGAAGACGAGATGGTGGAGTTCACCAGCGTGGCCGGCCTGCCCGCGCGCGCGGTGGCCACGCCCTGGCTGCGCGCCTACCTGAAGATCGAGCACAAGCTGCAGGCCGTGGCGCACCACAAGAACCGCTGCACCAAGAGCTTCGACTGCCTGGCCCAGTGCGGCCTGCGCGACGGCCTGCCCGGCTGGGGCCAGTTCTGCATCGACAACCAGCTCGCCGCCGCGCTGCGCGGTGATGTCAGGAAAGGCCTGTTCTTTCGCGGTGTGGGCGCCCTGCCCTTCGGCGCGCAGATCCGCAGCGTGCGCGACCTGGTGCAAAGACTGCTGACGCCGTCGGAAACGCTGCAGCCTGCCTGAAAAAGTGACAAATTCCGCATCGCCGGCCCGACCCGGGCAGGGCTGCGGGTGCATTTGCCCCTACACTGCGCGCGCGCATTCCAAAAAAATTCCGACAGACAGGGGGTCACTCAAGGATCGCGCATGCCATCTTCCCCGAGGCACTACCTCAGCCTGGGCCATTTCCGCGGCCGCCTGACCCTCTGGTTCGGCGGCCTGTCGCTCGCCACCTTGCTGAGCGTGGGCCTTTATGTCGGGCAGATCGCCACCCAGGAGCTGGAGGACTTCGGCGGTCAGACCCTGTCCATCAGCGCGCGCTCGGCGGCCGACCTGCTGGCCTCGAACCTGGAGGAGCGCGACAAGGAAATCCGCCTGCTGCGCCAGATTCCCGCCTTCACCCACGGCGATCTGCGCGCACCCCAACTCGGCAAGCAGCTGGATCTGCGCAAGCAGAGCTCCGAGGAATACGCCTGGATCGGCATCGCCGACCTCCAGGGCCGCGTCCTGCAGGCCACGGACGGCGTGTTGGTGGGACTGCAGGTGGACCAGCGGCCCTGGTTCCAGGCCGCGCTCAAGGGGCCCTACACCGGCGTGGTGCACGAAGCCCTGTTGCTGGCCCGGCAGTTGCCCCAGAGCGCCGCGAACGAACCGCTGCGCTTCATCGACTTCGCCGCTCCCATTCTGGACGATCAGGGCCGGCTGCGCGGCGTGCTGGGCGCGCATGCGCACTGGAGCTGGGTGACCCAAACGGTGGAATCGGTCGTCACCCGCAGCGCCTCCGGGCGCCAGATCGAGGTGCTGATCGCCGACAAGTCGGGCAATATCCTCTATCCCTACAAGCAGCTCGGCAAGTCGCTGCCGCCGCGCCAGCAACGCACCGCGCCCTACGAAGTCCTGCGCTGGGACGACGGCAAGGCCTACCTCACCAGCATGGCCGAGGTCACGGCCGCAACCAGCGTCTCGCTGGACTGGCAAGTCGTGCTGCGCCAGCCGCTGGAGGCCGCGCTGGAGCCGGTGCAGATCCTGCGCCAGCAGCTGCTGCTGTTCGGCCTGGGCGTGGCCCTGCTGTTCGCGCTGATCGCCTACCGCTTCGCCGCCCGCGTCAGCCTGCCCATCGAACAGCTGGCCCGGGCCGTGCGCCATGTCGAGCGGCGCGATGCCGAGCCGGTCTACCCGGCGGGCAGGCAGCTCCACGAAATCAGCCAGCTCAGCGGCTCCATCCAGTCCATGACGGCCGCGTTGCTGCGTCACGAGCACCAGCTCGAAGCCCTCAACGCCTCGCTGGAGCTGCAGGTGCGCGACCGCACCGAGGCGCTGTCGCGGGCCAACCAGGCGCTCGAACGCCTGGCCACCATCGACGCCCTCACCGGCCTGAACAACCGGCGCCGCTTTGACAGCCGGTTGGTGGAGGGCTTCCAGCGGCTGCGCCGCACGGGCCGCGGCTTCTGCCTGATCCTGCTGGACGTGGACCACTTCAAACGGATCAACGACAGCCACGGCCACCAGGCCGGCGACGAGGTGCTGCGCCAGCTGGCCCGCCTGCTGAGCCAGTGCACCCGCGTCACCGATTTCGTGGCGCGTTATGGCGGCGAGGAATTCGTCGTGCTGGTGCCCGACACCCAGAGCGACGAGGAAGGGCTGGCCGTGGCCGAGAAGATCCGCCAGACCGTGGCCAGCGCCCCCTTCGCCGTGGCGGGCCAGGCCACCGTCAGCCTGGGCCTGAGTCAGGCGCTGGCCAGCGACACGAGCGCTGCCGAGGTCCTGGAGCGCGCCGACCGCGCCCTCTACACCGCCAAGCAACTGGGGCGCAACCGGGTCGTGACCCTGTAAACCCCACCTAGCAGTGGATGGCCATGGCCAGGCCGCAGGCGTCGCGCGGCGCACGGGCCGGCAGGCTGAGCGCCTGGCCCCGCAGCAGGCGCTGCGCCGTCCACAGGCAGGCCAGCGCGTCCAGCACGTCGTCGGCCTGCACCTGCCTGCGGGGAAATCCGTCCAGCAGGCGCTCGGCCTGGCCCGGGAAATGCGGCGCCAGCAGGCGGATGCGCAGCGCGTGCCCTGCGGCGCTCTTCTTGCCATGGGCCAGCGGCCGGCCGCCGTTCATCTGCATGAAACAGAGCTCGGGATGAACCTCATGCACGCGCAGCGCGTCGGCGGCCGAGGCGCGCAAGGCGGCATCGACCTGCTCCACCTTGCGCAGGATGTTGTAGGCCTGGATGGACATGCCCTTGCCGTCGATGGCCCGGCGGCGCGCCGACGCTTCCTCATGCGAGGCGGCCCCCAGCACCGCCCGCAGGGGCGCCGCAAACACCGAACTGCCGCGCTGCTTCAGGCGCTGGCGCGCGGCCTCGTCGCAGGCGCGCTCGCCCTGCTCGCCCAGGCCGATCGGCATGTCCACCGCCACGCAGGCCGGCGCCGGGCAGGCCCTCAGCAGGTCCGCGAAGCGGGCATGGACGCAGGCCTCGACCTCGCTGCGGCCCGGCGGCAGATGCACGGCGTACCAGCCCGCCGGGCAGCCATCGACGCCGGTGATGGGCCCCGCCAGGCTCAAGCGCCGGCCTTGGGGTAGAGCACCATCTGCGTGCAGCGAAACAGCGCCAGGGTCTTGCCGCTCTCGCGGTGCGTCACCACCGCATCCCAGACCTGGGTGGTGCGCCCGCTGTGCACGGTTCGCGCCACGCAGAGCACCACGCCGTCGCGCGCCGTGCCCAGGTGGTTGGACTTGAGCTCGACGGTGGTGAAGCCGCTGGCCCCCTCGGGCAGGCTGTTGATGCAGCCGTAGCCGGCGCAGGTGTCGGCCAGCGTCACGATGCTGCCCGCGTGCAGGAAACCGTTGGGCGCCATCACCTCGGTGCGCACCGGCATCTCGGCGCGCACCTCGCCGGCCTCCATGTGGGTGATGACGATGCCGAGATGCCCCGGCAACATGGCCGCGCCGCGCTGGTTGAAATCGTGAAGGGTGGGCATGAAAACTCCTGGATGTCATGGCGCGCACACCGGCGCGGGCTGGCTGGCCGGGTACCGCGCACGCTCAGCCCGGAATCTCCGCCTCGATCAGCTGGGCCAGCAGCGTGAGCGACTCCTGCCAGCCCAGGTAACAGGCTTCGGCAGGAATGACCTCGGGAATGCCCTCCTGCACCACGTTGAGCTCGGTGCCGCAGAACACGTCCTTGAACGTCAACGTGACCCGCATTTCCCCGGGCAGGTTCGGGTCGTCGAAGACATCGGTGTGCACGATGCGCTCTCCCGGCACCAGCTCCAGGTAGGTGCCGCCGAAGGAATGGCTCTGCCCGTTGCTGAAGTTGGTGAAGGACATCCTGTAGCCCCCGCCCACCCTGGCATCCATCTCGTGCACCTTGCCCGTGAAACCGTGCGGCGGCAGCCACTTGGTCATGGCGGCGGGATCGATGAAGGCGCGGTAGACGCGTTCGGCCGGGGCGCGCAGCACACGGTGCAGGCGGACAGTGTTGGTGCTCATGGTGTGTTCCCTTCAGATGGTTCGAGGCAGTCCCTCAGACTGTACGACGAATAGGCCGGACCGGTTTCGACAAAGGTCAGCCCCGCAGCCCCCCCCGGACGTACTGTTCAGCGCACGCCCTTGAGCGCCTGCCCGTCCACCGAGCGCGTGATGGGGCAGTTGACCACGATGCCGGTGAGCTCCAGAGCGATCTCGCCCCGTTCCTGCGCCGCCAGCACCTGTTCCTCGGAACGCAGCTCGCGCAGGGCCGCGGGCTGGCGCCAGCGCACCAGCACCATGCGCCACAGCGGGCTGTAGCTGCGGTCGGCATTGGCCCCGCCCGTGGGCAGCGGCGCGGACTGGAAGACGGTGATCTGTTCGCCGTTCACGAACTTGTAGACCCGCTCGGTCACACCGGGGCGGCCCGGTGCGCCCAGGGCCAGGGCCAGGCGCGGCACGTGGTTGACGCCCTCCTGCCGGGCCATGGCGGCGTCCGAGATGTCGGTCGTCACGTACTCGACCTGGCGGCCGTCGACCCAGGCGCGGTGCAGGGGCAGCGTGGTCTCGGCCGGGCCACTGGTGCGCGGGGCTGCGCAGGCCACCGGCAACAGGGTACAGACCAGGAGCCAGAGGTGCGGGAAACGCATGGCGCGGATGGGCACGGAAGATCCCGCTTCAGATCCAGCGGCGTACGCGGCGCTTGTAGGCCTCGTACTCGGCGCCGAACTTGGCCAACAGCACCCGCTCTTCGGGCAGGATCTGGAAGCGGGTGACGTAGGCCACGTAGGCCATCGGGCCGGCCAGGGCCGCCCAGCACCCCAGGTGGCTGGCGTAGGCCACGAGCAACAGCAGCAGGCTGAGGTACATGGGGTTGCGTGTGTAGCGGTAGATGCCATGGGTGACCAGCACCGAGGCCCGCTCGGGCTGCAGCGGATTGATCGTGGTCCGGGCTTGCCAGAAACCGGCAAAGGCGGCAATGGCCACCAGCGCGCTCAGGTTCATGCTGAGGTCGATGGCGGCGAGCCGCACCACATCGACCGCATCGGCCACGGGCTCTGCGTGCGGCAGCAGCCACATGGCCGCGGCGATGGCGATGGTGACCACAGGAGCGGGTATCTTGGTTTCAAGCCGTCGCATGTTCTCGGGTCTGAGCCTCGGCATGGAAAACAGGCCGGCACCAAAGGCATTCCATCTCGCCGGGGGATGCGATGCCCCCGTGTCAGCGGGCCTGGACCCAAAGTATATGCGGCAGCTGAACGTGGACGTCATGCCATGACATGGACTCGAAATCGGATGTGTTCCAAGGGCCGAGGTTCATGTCTGCCCAACGCGCAGTCAAGCCGCGACGCGCTTACGCGTTGTCGCTCTTGGACGAGCAGTTAAATTTCGCTCCACTTCCATGCGAAGCGCTGCATTGATCCGGGACTGGTAGCCAGCACCTTGCGCCTTGAAGAACTCCAAAATATCCGCATCCAAACGAACAGAGGTGAGCACCTTCGTGGGAGTGGCCTGCGGCCCACGCCCACGTTTAAGAACCGGAGCTCCCAACATGCCTTCAGTCCACGCTGGATTGTCCGGGTCGTTGACCTTAGCCGAGGTTTTCTTTGGCAACTTGGCGGTAGTAGCGAGCTTCATGTTTTTCTGCCTTTCGCAGCGATATCACGTGAGGCCCTTTCGGGCGTTCTGTGTAGACCATCACAACCACTTCTGCTTTAAGAAGACCAAAGCAAACCAAGCGCTCTTCGCCGTAGTGAATCGCCCCGGGTTTCGTGGAGGTCCGCTCGAGCGAACTGTGCGGCTTAACGTTCAACGTAAGGGGCGGCTTGCGCCTTGGCGCAAGCCGCCCCCTTGACGGAGGGGTTGGTCGTCTCCACTGAAGTCATGGCTCTACGAAGAACGATCAACGCGTTGCCAAAAAACGCGAGTGAGAAACTCGACCAGAGCAGGAGATCGCCGAGGCGGCTGCCGAGCACATAGCTGGAGCTGCCAATGGCAGCAACGCTGCGATCCTTTTGCCAGGACGCAAATACAACGTCGCTATCGCCGTTCCACCAACCGATGACGAAGGAATTCTTGGGCGGCTCTCCAAACTCAGATCGGACTTTGGCAGGAAATTTGTCTATCGAGTAGGTGTAGCCCGAGCCGTCGAAGTTAGAACCGAGCTTGTCCATCTGCCTCATCCACTCGGCCACCTCCTGCCCGCTTGGCAGACTACCCCTACTGGCCAACTCGTGCTGAGCGAACGCTTCAATTTTTTCAAGGGACTGTCGCTCCCAAGGGCGGACCTCGGTGGTGGCTGGAATCGTCAAGCTCACGAGAGTGATGGCAATGAAGGGGAGAGACATGAGCGCTAGCAAGCACGCCAGTAAAGCTAGTGCAGTGCGACGGCAAATCGAGGAATTCATAACTGCCAACCTGTTTTAGACATCATGCCAGCTTGACTGCCGACAGGCGGATATGCCCGCGAAATGATTGTCCAGGAAGAGCTGCACCTTGACGAGGTGAACAAAATGTTACGCAAGCCAGGTGACACGGAGCCCTTCAAGGGGTGAATTGCGCGGCAGAATGCCATAGACAAAACCGAACAGCCAAGCGGGGTATACCCTCGCGTTTTCACCCGGAAATGCCGGTTTAGAATGAATTGAACCCTTCATTCTCAGCCCAGGGAGTACCCCCCGTGATTCGTGCCTATCGTATTTGTCTTGGACGTTTTGCCCGTTCGCTGTTGCTGGCGCTTGCCGGCACCGCCATGGCCACCGCCGCCATGGCCGACATTGAGCTGATCGGGGTGACCGAGGCCTCTGGTGGTGGGGCAGCGGCGGGTACGAGTTTCAAGAACGGCTACTTGATGGCCATCGATGAGATCAACGCGACCGGTGGCGTGCTGGGTCAAAAACTGGTGCTGAAACAGATTGATATCGAGACCCATGCCGACGCCGCCAAGGCCGCCGTGGGCAAGGCGGTTGAAGCCAAGCCGTTCGCCATCCTGGGGCCGGTGTTCTCCGGCCTCACCGCCGCCAGCTCCCCGTTGACGGCGCCCGGCAAGATACCGCAATTCACCGGCGGCGAAGCCGCGTCGCTGACGCGCAACTTCCACCCCAGCCTGCTGCGCACCTCCCTGTCACAACTCGGTTCGGCGCCACGCATGGGCGCCTTGATCACCTACGGGCTCAACACCAAGAAGGTCGGCCTGATCTGGATCGAGAATGAGTTTGGCAAGGACGGGCGTGCGGCGCTGCTCGACGCCATCAAGCGGCGTGGCGGCACCGTGGTGTTTGACCAGGCCATGAAACCAGGCCAGAAGAATCCGATCGAGATTGCCGAGGGTTTGAAGAAGTCCGACGCCGAAGCGCTGATGCTGTACGTCAATGAGAACGAGGCCGTCGAGATGTTGAAAGCGCTCAAGGAAGCAGGCTTCACCAAGCCCATCGTCAGCGATGGATTGGTTGCCGCGCAAAAAGTGCTTGACGGTGCAGGCCCCGCCGCCGAAGGCGTGTATGCCCACATGAACGCATCGATCGCAGCGCCATCCAGCGCCGTGCAGTCGTTTGTGGCGCGCTACCAGGCGCGCTATGCCGCCAAACCCGACCAGAATTCGATGAAGGGGTTTATCGCCATCAACGTGCTCAAGGCCGGTATCGAGATGGGGGGCAAGGTGGATCAGGAGCTGTTTCTCAAGACCATCAAGGACAAGCGGCTGGAGAGCAAGACCTACCCGGACCTGCTGACCAACATCAACTACGACTTTTTTGGCGACATCAACCGTGAGAGCTTTTATGTGCTGATCCGTGGTGGCGCGCCACACATTGTCGCGTCCATTCCGGGCGCGGAAGGTGGAGCCGTTCGCCTGACAGATGGCCGGCTGATCACCCTCAACTCCACCGAGTTCCGTTCGGCATTGCGTGAGCCCGTCAACCTCGCGCTCAACAAGCTGCCGGCCAAAAAGTAGGCAAGGCTCGCAGAGGTCCGTTCGCCACCATCGCGGGGGACGGCTCAGATAAGTTCGCTATTTGCAACTGAAAATTCGGTAGTTCCAGTTTGCACGGGTGGACTTCAGAATTTGGTTCATCGCAACCCATCGGTTGCGAGCCCACTTCTGAAATCCCATATGACCACCCGTCGCCAATTCGCCGTTGTCACCGCGCACCTCACCCTTGCCGCCAGCCTTGCCGGCGTGCATTCGCGTTCTCATGCACAAGCCGCGCAGACCCTGCTCAATGTGTCCTATGACCCGACGCGCGAGCTGTACGCCGAGTTCAACACAGCTTTCATCAAGCACTGGAAAGCCAAGACCGGCAAGGATGTGCAGATCAGGCAGTCGCATGGCGGTTCAGGCAAGCAAGCCCGATCCGTGATCGACGGATTGGACGCCGATGTGGTCACACTGGGCTTGGCCGGTGACGTGGATGCACTCACGAAGCACGCACAATTGATCCCCGCTGATTGGCAAAAGCGCCTGCCGCACAATTCATCGCCCTATACCTCGACCATCGTGCTGGTGGTGCGCCAGGGCAATCCCAA
>JAGWTL010000323.1 GCA_028869035.1 Burkholderiales bacterium
CGCCTGGCCGATCTGGCCGGGGCCTCGCAGATCCTCACCACCGAGAACGTCTGGAACGCCATCCTCCCCGCGCAACGCACCGCGCTGCGCAGCATGGGCCCCATGTACCTGCGCGGCAAGACCGAGTCCTGCCACGTCTACCGGGTCGAGTGGCAGGCGGGGCGAGACGGCGAAGCCACCATGATCGGGCGCTCGACCATCGCGCCCCGGCGCGAGGAAGTCCTGGAACTGTCCTTCGGGGAGCAGCGGCTGCGGCTGGATGCCAAGACCGGCAAGATCTCGCTGGGCCGCGCGGCCGACGCGACGCTGCATGTGAACGATCCCCGGGTCTCGCGCCTGCACGCGACACTGGAGTGGCGCGGCGGCCAGTTCGTGCTGACAGACGCCTCCAGCTTCGGCACCTGGGTCTACCTGGGCAACCAGAACGAGGCCATGGTGCTGCGGCGCACCGAATGCACCCTGGTCGGCAGCGGCCAGATCGTGCCGGGCTGTGCCCGCGAGGAAGAAGACGCGCCTGCGATCGCATTCTCCGTCAAGACCCTGGGACCCAAGTCATGAATCAGAGCAAGCTGGGACGTTACGAACTGATCCGTGTCCTGGGCAAGGGAGCCATGGGCCTGGTCTACGAAGGTCGTGACCCGAATCTGGACCGACGCGTGGCCATCAAGACCATCAAGGTCGAAAACCTCAGCAGCGAAGAGGCTGCCGAGTACGAGATCCGCTTCCGCACCGAAGCCCGCTCCGCCGCGCGGCTGCAGCACCCCAACATCGTCAGCGTCTACGACTCCGACCGCGATGGCGACATCGCCTACCTCGTCATGGAGTTCATCCAGGGCAACGATCTCAAACACCACCTGGACCAGGGCGAGCGCTACACCCTGGAGCGGGCCGCGAGCATCATGAGCGACCTGCTCGAGGCACTGGACTATGCACATCAGCAGAACATCGTGCACCGCGACATCAAGCCGGCCAATCTGCTGATAGAAGCCAGCGGCCGTATCAAGCTCACGGACTTCGGTGTGGCCCGCATCCAGGATTCGGGCGAGGCCACCCGTACCAAGGGCACCGTGGTGGGCACGCTCAAGTACATGTCGCCGGAGCAGTTGCGCGGCCTGCCCATCGACTCGCGCTCCGACCTGTTTTCGGCCGGCATCGTGCTCTACCAGCTGCTGACGGGAACCCGGCCCTTCGACGGCCCGGGCGACTACGAGATCATCCAGAAGATCGTCTCGGAGGAAGCAGCTGCGCCCTCCACCATCAACTCCAAACTGCCGCCGGCCATCGACCAGGTGGTCGCGCGCGCGCTGGACAAGTCGCGGGACGAACGCTACCCGAACGCCCAGGAATTCAACGCTGCACTGCAGGCCGCCGCCGCTTCGGCGGCCGACCCCACGATCACACCGCCCAAGGCAGCGCCGCGCTCCGGCGAAAGCTCGACCTGGACCTCCACCGTGGTCAAGGGTGAGTCGCTGGTCAGCACCAGTTCGGGCAGCACGTCCGGCGTGCCCGGCTCCACCGTGACGCAGGAAGTGGAACTGGTGTACTGGAAGGAAATCAAGGACTCGGTCGACATCGATGAGTTCCGCGATTTCCTGCTCAAGTTTCCCTCGGGCATCTACTCGGACCTGGCGCGGCGGCGTATCAAGCGCCTGACCAACCCGGGCGAAAAAAGCGGCTCCCAGTCCGGCTTGGGCACAGACGCCCGGCCGACCGTGGTGGACCTGGAAACGGATGCGGACGAGCCTGAGGCCACTCGCAAGCTGACGCCGCGTGCAGCCACGCCGGGCCAAGCCCGATCCGGTCCCGCAGTGGCTGGCAGCAAACGGGGCTGGATCCTGGGCGGCGTAGGCGCGGTAGCGGTAGTCGCCATGGCGGTTGGCTACCTCGGTATGTCCCGTCCAGCGGCGCCGCCCGCCCAACCCGCAGCCCTGGTCCAGGACACGGCATCTGCCAGCCCCGCGACCGCTGCCCCGGCACCGCAGCCCGAAGACATACCAAAGGCTGTTGCCGCGATACCGGCCAAGGCAGCGCCATCAGTCAAGGCTGCGACGCCGGCCAGCGCAAAGACCGCGGGTGCGGGAAAGACTGCGCCAGCGTCTGCACCCACTCCGGCACCTGCACCCACAGCAGATAGCAACGCACCCCCGGACCCGAACGGGGAGTGCCAGGGCCGCATCCTTCTCGGCTACCTTACATGCATGAAAGAGCAGTGCGACAAGCCGCGTTTTGCCGCGCACCCTGCATGCAAGGAACTGCGAGAACAGGAGCAACGCAACCAGCAGCCCGCGCAGTAACCACGACCGGGGCGACCCGCCATTCAGCGGGCTGGAACACCCTTCGGCTTAACCCACGACCTTGAGCGCGGGCTTGGCCTGGGCCGTCAGCGCCGGGTAGCGCTTTTCGATGGCGGCCTGGATGCCGGCAGCATCCAGCCCCTGCAGGGCCAGCAGCTTGGCCGGGTCGCCATGCTCGATGAAGACATCGGGCAGGCCCAGTTGCAGCAGCGGCTTGAGCACACCCGCACGCTGCAGGGCCTCGCCCACCGCGCTGCCGGCGCCGCCCATCACAGCGCCCTCTTCCACCGTGACCAGGGCCTCGTGCGTGGCAGCCACCTTGAGCAGCAGTTCCACGTCCAGCGGCTTGGCCCAGCGCATGTTCACCACGGTGGCATTGAGTTTCTCGGCGGCGGCCAGCGCGGGATACAGCAAGGTGCCGAAGGCCAGAATGGCAATGCCCTTGCCCTCGCGGCGCACCTCGCCCTTGCCATAGGGCAGGGATTCCAGACCCGGCAGAGTGGCCACGCCCGCACCGGCGCCGCGCGGGTAACGCACGGCCACGGGATGGTCCTGCTCGAAGGCGGTGCTCAGCAGCTGGCGGCATTCACGCTCGTCGGCCGGGCAGGCCACGGCCAGGTTGGGGATGCAGCGCAGGTAGGCGATGTCGTAATTGCCCGCGTGGGTGGCGCCGTCGGCGCCGACCAGGCCCGCGCGGTCCAGCGCGAAGACCACGGGCAGCTTCTGCAGGGCCACGTCGTGGATCAGCTGGTCATAACCCCGCTGCAGGAAGGTGGAGTAGATCGCCACCACGGGCTTGAGCCCCTCGCAGGCCAGGCCGGCGGCCAGCGTGACGGCGTGTTGCTCGGCGATGCCCACGTCGTAATAACGGCCGGGAAAACGCTGGTGGAACTCCACCATGCCCGAACCTTCGCGCATGGCCGGCGTGATGCCGACCAGGCGCATGTCCTGCTCGGCCATGTCGCA
>JAGWTL010000324.1 GCA_028869035.1 Burkholderiales bacterium
GCTGCTCGATGCGCAGAGTGCCGAGGTGCGTGGGTTTGTAGCCTTGGACTCGTTTTGAAAAGACAGCAGACTCCTCACGCCTGGAGAGGGCGGCCTTGGGCAGCAGGGATTCTTGCCATGGCGCAAGTGCTGGCCCCTGTTGCCGCCCAGACCGCCCTGCCGTCCCTGGGTGATGGTGCGGAAATGAGCATCAGCGCCGAACGACGGCTGGGCGATCGCATTGCACGCGAGCTCTACCGCGATCCGGATTACATCGACGATGCCATCCTGGGTGAATACGTCCAGGGCATCTGGTTGCGCCTGATGGCCGCGGCGCGCCAGCGCGGTGAGTTGCCGCCGGAGCTGGACCAGCGTTTTGCCTGGGATGTGGTGCTCGGACGGGAGCGCAGCGTCAATGCCTTTGCGCTGCCCGGGGGTTATATGGGGGTGCATCTGGGCCTCATCGCGGCGGTGAGCAGCGAAGACGAACTCGCTTCGGTGCTGGCGCACGAGCTCAGCCACGTGACACAACGGCATATCGTGCGCATCATCAGCCGCCAGAGCAACCAGGCGCCCTGGCTGCTCGGCGCCATGATCCTGGGGGCGCTGGCCGCAGCGAGCAACCCCGGTGCGGCCGGCGCCATGATCGTCGGCGGGCAGGCGGCTGCAGTGCAGGGGCAGCTCAATTTCTCGCGTGACATGGAGCGTGAAGCCGATCGCGTGGGTTATGGCGTGATGACGCAGGCCGGTTTCGATGCCCGAGGTTTTGTCGGCATGTTCGAAAAGCTGCAGCAGGCCAACCGCTTCAATGACACAGGTGCTTTTCCCTACCTGCGCAGCCATCCGCTGACCACCGAACGCATCGCCGACATGCAGTCGCGCCAGCAGTTGCAGGGGCAGGCGGCCCCGCCCCAGCTGACGATGGCGCATGCGATGCTGGCGGCACGCGCGCGCATGCTGGCCAATCCGGAGGTCGACAGTTTGCGCGCGGCGCTGCTGTCGGCGCAGGGCGCGACGGCGGCGGCCATGTCGCCTGCGCAGCAGGCCGGTGTGTACTACGCAGCGGTCCTGGGCGCCATGGGTTTGCGTGAGTTCGAGCAGGCACAGCGCTGGCTGGAGCGCCTGCAGGCCCTGGTGCGCGGCGACGCACGGGCCGCTTACCAGACGCGCATGCTGGGTGCTGAGTTGGCGTTGGCAATGGCAAATCCGCGGCGTGCCAGCGAGCTCCTGGCAGCGGGGACGCCCGAGGCGGGCCAGACGGTGACCCGGCCCTTGCTTTTCCTGCGCGCGCGCGCCTGGACGCAGACCGGTCAGGCACGCGAGGCTGCTGAGCAGTTGCAGGTCTGGCTGGCCAGCCGACCGCGTGATGCGCAGGCCTGGCAGCTGCTTTCAGCAGCCTATGCGGCCCAGGGCCAGACCCTGCGGGCTGTGCGGGCCGAGGCCGAGGTCCATGCAGCTCGCCTGGACTATGCGGCCGCGCGCGACCGCCTGCGTGCGGCGCAGGAACTGGCCCGGCAGGGCCCCAACGTGGATCACATCGAGGCGTCGATCATCGACACGCGCAGTCGCGAAATCGAGTCATTGCTGCGGGAACAGGCGCTCGAGCGCTGAGTCGATCACCAGGCTGAAAACCGAGTACAGCAGCGAACCCAGCAGGGCTGCCGCGAAGTCGCGCACCTGGAAGTGGTCCAGCAAGCTCGCCGCAGCCCAGAACAGCAGGGCATTGATCACGAACAAGAACAGGCCCAGGGTGACCAGCGTGACCGGCAGCGTCAGCAGGATGAGGACGGGCCGCAGGAAGACATTAAAAAGCCCGATCACAAAAGCCGCCAGCAACGCGGTGGTGAAGCTGTGCAGTTCGACGCCACTGTAAAGATGCGCGACCGCCAGCAAGGCGGTCGCGCTCAGCAGCCATTTGGCCAGGAGTTTCATGGCGGGGAAGCATAGCACCCGCGCATGAAGGAGGCCGAAGGACTTATTCGCTGGCCAGCACCAGGAAGGCGCCCATGCCGGCCACGGCGCCCGGGACGGCCCAGCGCGCGTCCTGGCTGGCGGGCTGATCGGGCGTGACGGGTGCCATATCCTGGCCGAATTTCGGGCGTCGGGCATCCAGGACGCGCGCGACACCGTGCTTCTCCAGCAGTTCGCGCGTCATCTCCAGCAGCGGACCGTGAGACAACACCGGAGTGACCTGGTCACCGAGGGCCTGCAGTCCGGGGGAGATCTGTGCGAACAGCCTTTCAGCCCACTTGTTGCGCCAGTTCGCGCGCGCCGTGTGGTTGACCCATTTGCTGATGTGCCGGGTCATGCGGGGCGGGCAGGCCACCACGATCCAGTGGGTGGGCTGCCGCTGACCGGGCAGCTTGCCCTCCATGGGTACCAGCTGGTGCTGTGCGTACTCTGCATCGTCCACATACACAATGATTTTGTCCATGATCTACTCCTTGTTGATTAAGGGACGGGGGAAACAGGTGTGCGGGTCTCTCAGGCGGCCTGGCCCGAATGGCTGGTCTGTGTCGTCTGCCGGCGGGTGTTCCACCATCCGGCGGCCAGGACGCCAACAACGGCGAGTGCATAGAGGGCCCAGCGAGCGCCGGTGTGCGGATCAAACACCGGGTCGAGCAACGGTTCGTTGACGACCATCTTGGCCGCCGTGAAGGCCAGCACGGCGGCGCCGAGCTGGATGATGATGGGGAAGCGCTGTACCAGTTTGAGGACCATCGTGCTGCCAAACACCACGATGGGCACGCTGATGAGCAGGCCCAGGACCACCAGGTCGAAGGAGCCGTGTGCGGCGCCGGCCACGCCCAGCACGTTGTCCACACCCATCAAGGCATCGGCCACGATGATGGTTTTCATGGCGCCCCAGAAGGTCTGGGCAACGGGGCCGTGGCTGTCGTCGCCTTCACTGTCGGTCAGCAACTTGTAGGCGATCCAGACCAGGCCCAGGCCACCGACCAGCATGAGGCCGGGGATTTGCAGCAGCCAGACCACGCCTATCGTCATCAGGGAGCGGACGACGATGGCGCCCACCGTGCCCCAGACGATGGCTTTTCTTTGCAGGTGGGAGGGCAGGCTGCGCGCGGCCAACGCGATCACGATGGCGTTGTCGCCAGCGAGCACGAGGTCGATGAGGATGATGGCCAGCAGCGCTGACCACCACGGGGCGGATAAAAACTCCATGACAAAACTCCGAGTTGTTTCGATCAACAACCTGGATCAGCTGACGTCAATGGAGTCTTGGGGCCGAGATGGTCCAAGAC
>JAGWTL010000026.1 GCA_028869035.1 Burkholderiales bacterium
TTGAGGTAGCGCTCGCGGTCGGCCAGGTCGGCATGGGTCAGCAGCACCTGCGCACTGCCCAGGCCATGAGCCTTCAGGCGCGTCTCATACATCTGCGCCAGGCCCATCTGACCGACAGCGGCAGCCGCCTGCAGCTCGTGGATTTCCTTGGGGCGACTGGTCCAGCCCAGTCGCTTCATCCCCTCGGCGATGGCGCCACTGGAGACCATGATGACTTCACGCCCGTCGCGCACGAGTGCCGAGATCTGGCGGCTCCACTCCTCGATGGCGCGCTCGTCCAGCCCCTTGCCCTCGTTGGTGACGAGGCTGGAGCCGACCTTGACGACGATGCGACGCGCATTGCACAACACAGCGGGTGCGGATTTCTGGTTCATAGAAAAGCTGACAAGGCTGGCCGGACGAACCGGCAGCGATGGATGAATCCGGAGATTCTAGGCGTCCGGAGGAACGTCCTTGAAGCGCGGGTCGACCTCGACATGCGGCTGCTCAGCCACCTGCTGGATCTTGACCTGTTCGTAGACCGCCTTGACCAGATGCTCGCAGCCCTCGCGCGTGAGCGCCGAGATCTGGAACACCGGGCCCTTGTGCTTCATGCGCTTGACGAAGTCCTTGACACGGGCCTCGCGCTCCTCGACCGGGATCATGTCCAGCTTGTTGAGCACCAGCCAGCGCGGCTTTTCGTACAGCGCCGCGTCGTATTTCTTGAGTTCGGCCACGATGCCCTTGGCCTGGGCCACCGGGTCGGCGTTCTCGTCGAAAGGTGCCAGATCCACCACGTGCAGCAGCAGGCGGGTGCGCTGCAGGTGACGCAGGAACAAGTGGCCCAGACCGGCGCCTTCGGAAGCGCCCTCGATCAGGCCGGGGAGGTCCGCCACGACAAAACTCTGCTCGGGACCCACGCGCACCACGCCCAGATTGGGGTGCAGGGTGGTGAAGGGGTAGTCGGCGATGCGCGGGCGCGCATTGGAGATGGCCGTGATCAGGGTGGACTTGCCGGCATTGGGCAGGCCCAGCAGACCGACGTCAGCCAGCACCTTGAGCTCGAGCTTGAGCTCCTTCTTCTCACCCGGCCAGCCTGGCGTCTTCTGACGCGGGGCGCGGTTGATGGCGCTCTTGAAGCGCAGGTTACCGAAGCCGCCGTCGCCCCCCTTGGCGATGGTGAGCACCTCGCCCGGTGTCAACAGTTCGTACAGCACCTCGCCGGTCTCGGCGTCACTGATGATGGTGCCCACTGGCATCTTGAGCGTGATGTCGTCACCGGCGGCGCCGAACATGTCCGAACCCATGCCGTGCTGGCCACGCTTGGCCTCGAAACGTCGCGTGTAGCGGAAATCGACCAGAGTGTTGAGATTGGGGTCCGCCACCGCGAAGACGTGGCCGCCACGGCCCCCATCGCCGCCGTTGGGGCCGCCGAACTCCTTGTACTTCTCATGCCGGAACGAGACGCAGCCGTTCCCCCCATCGCCAGCGGCGATGTCGATAAAGGCTTCGTCGACGAACTTCATGGTGAGAGGAGATTCTAGGTTCTATAAACAAAAAACCCTGCGCGTCAGGCGCAGGGTTTTTGCGGAATCCAAGCAACGCTCAAGCGGCGGTGACGTTCACCGTGTGCTTGTTGAGCTCGCCCTTGACGGCAAACGACACTTGGCCGTCAACCAGCGCAAACAGGGTGTGGTCCTTGCCCACGCCGACATTGGTGCCGGGGTGGAACTTGGTGCCACGCTGGCGCACGATGATGGAACCGGCGCTGACCTGCTGGCCACCGAAGGCCTTCACGCCAAGCATCTTGGGCTGCGAATCGCGCCCGTTTCGCGTAGAGCCGCCGCCTTTTTTCTGTGCCATGACTCGTGCTCCTTATGCGGAGATGGCGCCGATTTGCAGTTCGGTGAACTGCTGGCGGTGCCCTTGACGTTTCTGATAGTGCTTACGACGGCGCATCTTGAAGATGCGAACCTTGTCGTGCTTGCCGTGAGCCACGACCGTGGCTTTGACAGTCGCGCCGGACACCAGGGGCGTACCGACCTTGAGTTCAGCGCCGTTGCCGACAGCCAGAACCTGATCGATGACGATCTCCTGGCCTACGTCCGCAGCAATCTGTTCTACTTTAATTTTTTCGCCAGCAGCAACACGATACTGTTTGCCACCGGTTTTTATGACCGCGTACATGTATGACCTCTTTGTATGAGCCTCCGCAGACGGATTTCCGCAGAGCCCAATATTGTAGCACGGTTTGCGCTTACTGACATAGCCCCCTTGGGGGCCGGCTGAGGTGGGGGCACGCCTTCCTATAATCGGGCCACTTCCGCACCGGTTTACCTCCATTCCACCCGTGAACGCCCCCCACCCCGCCCCCCCGCTCGCCCTGATCGCCGACGACATGCGGGAGGTGGACCGCGTCATCGCCGAAAAGCTGGATTCCGGGGTTCCCCTGGTGGGCCAGGTGGCGCGGTACATCATCGGCGCCGGCGGCAAGCGCCTGCGCCCGGCCCTGCTGCTGCTGGCCTGCGGCGCCCTGGGTTACCGCGGCGAGCAACGCTACAACCTCGCGGCCGTGGTCGAGTTCATCCACACGGCCACCCTGCTGCACGACGACGTGGTGGACGATTCCACCCTGCGCCGCGGCAACGCCACCGCCAACGAGACCTTCGGCAACCCGGCCAGCGTGCTGGTGGGCGACTTCCTCTATTCCCGCGCCTTCCAGATGATGGTCGACGCGCAGAGCATGCGCATCATGCAGGTGCTGGCCGACGCCACCAACGTCATCGCCGAGGGTGAGGTGCAGCAGCTCATGAACATGCACAACGCCGACCTGGACGAGGCCGGTTACCTGCAGGTGATCCGCTCCAAGACGGCCAAGCTGTTCGAGGCCAGCGCCCGCTGCGGCGCCATCCTGGCGGGCGCAGAACCCCTGCTGGAGGGGGCCTGCGCCGAATACGGCCAGGCCCTGGGCACGGCTTTCCAGGTCATCGACGACGTGCTGGACTACGCGGGTGATGCCGCGGTGATGGGCAAGAGCCTGGGAGACGATCTGCGCGAGGGTAAGGCGACGCTGCCGCTGATCGCCGCCATGCAACGCGGCTCGGACCCTGAGCGCAAGCTGATCCGCGACGCCATCGAGCACGGCTCGGTAGATGAGCTGGATCAGGTGATCGCCATTGTGCGACGCACCGGCGCCCTGGAGGTGTCGCGACAGGCCGCGGCCCGCGAGGCCGAACGCGCCGTGGCTGCCGCACGGCGCCTGCCTGCCGGACCCCATGCCGCCAGTTTGATACAATTGGCGTCTCAACTGCTGGAACGTCAAGCCTGACGCCCGCCCGGCAGTCGGGGACATCGGAATGTAGCGCAGCCTGGTAGCGCACTTCGTTCGGGACGAAGGGGTCGGAGGTTCGAATCCTCTCATTCCGACCAATCACCTGCCTTCCTCTCATGGGCAGGTCCGGGCAGCCCCAAGGGCATCCCAACCCGGTTTTCTCCCCCTGTACTTTTCATGTTGCGCAGCAACGTCTGCTTGCAAAATGGCGCCGGGCTTTCGTTTACATCAGCCGGGCAATCGGCGATGATCCGTGGGTTTTCCTCCCGGAATATCGAAAAACACAGTCCATGGCCGCCGTCGATACCGCCATCCACCGCGATAACGCTCCCATCGCCCTGCCTGGACTGGGGCGCGCCCTCATACTGGCGGGCAAGCTGGAGCAGAAGTCGGCGGAAGAGCTCTTCCGTCGGGCCTCCAGCAACAAGAGCAGCTTCATCGCAGAACTCACAGGTTCGGGGGCCGTGTCCGCGGCCGATCTCGCGCACACCATGTCGGCGGCTTTCGCCGCGCCGCTGATTGACCTGGACGCTGTCGATACACAGCGCCTGCCCAAGGAACTGCTGGACCCCCGGATCTGTCATGACTACCGCGTGGTGGTCCTGGGCAAACGCAGCAACCGCCTGGTCGTCGCTACCGCCGACCCCTCGGACCAGGCTGCCGCCGAAAAGATCAAGTTCGCCAGCCAGATGGGTGTGGACTGGGTCATTGCGGAGTACGACAAGCTGCTCAAGCTGGTGGAGGTGCATGCCACCACAGCCTCGGAAGCCATCGACAACATCGTCGGCGGCGGCGACATCGAGTTCGACGAGTTCACGACCGAGGCGGTCAACGACAGCGCCGAATCCGCCGCCTCCGATGTGGACGACGCACCCGTCGTCAAGTTCCTGCACAAGATGCTGATCGATGCCATCGGCATGCGGGCCTCGGATCTGCATTTCGAGCCCTACGAGCACAACTACCGCGTGCGCTTTCGCATCGACGGTGAATTGCGCGAGATCGCCTCGCCGCCCGTCGCCATCAAGGACAAGCTGGCCTCGCGCATCAAGGTGATCTCCAAGATGGACATCTCCGAGAAACGGGTGCCGCAGGACGGCAAGATGAAGCTCAAGGTCGGCCCCGAACGCGTCATCGATTTCCGGGTCAGCACACTGCCCACGCTGTTCGGCGAAAAGATCGTGATCCGTATCCTGGATCCGAACAGCGCCAAACTGGGCATCGACGCGCTGGGCTACGAACCGGAAGAAAAGGAACGGCTGCTCAAGGCCATCGCGCGTCCCTACGGCATGATCCTGGTCACCGGCCCCACCGGCTCGGGCAAGACGGTGTCGCTCTACACCTGCCTGAATCTGCTCAACAAGCCCGGCGTGAACATCGCCACGGCCGAAGACCCGTCCGAAATCAACCTGCCGGGCGTGAACCAGGTCAATGTCAACGACAAGGCCGGGCTGACCTTCGCCGCCGCGCTCAAGTCCTTCCTGCGGCAGGATCCCGACATCATCATGGTGGGCGAAATACGCGACCTGGAGACCGCCGACATCGCCATCAAGGCGGCCCAGACCGGCCACCTGGTGATGTCCACGCTGCACACCAATGACGCACCCACCACGCTCACGCGCATGCGCAATATGGGGATTGCCCCGTTCAACATCGCCTCCAGCGTGATCCTGATCACGGCGCAGCGTCTGGCGCGCCGCCTGTGCCCGAACTGCAAGGCGCCGGCCGAGATCCCCAAGAAGACGATGCTCGACGCCGGCTTCCAGCCGGACGAACTGGACGGCTCCTGGATCAACTACCGGCCGGTCGGCTGCTCGGCCTGCAACAACGGCTACAAGGGACGCGTGGGCATCTACCAGGTCATGCCGATCAGCGAGGAACTCCAACGCATCATTCTGCGCGACGGTTCGGCCCTGGAGATTGCCAAACAGGCGCAGGCAGAGGGCGTTCGCTCGCTGCGGCAGTCCGGCCTGCACAAGGTCAAGCAGGGTCTGACTTCACTCGAAGAAGTCCTGGCCGTCACCAACGAATAACAAGCGGGAGCTTCAGGGGGCAGCATGGCAACAGCACAATCCAAAGGCAGCAAGGAGCAGGTCTTCGAATGGGAAGGCAAGGATCGAAATGGCAAGCTGGTGCGCGGCGAGATGCGCGCCGCTGGCGAAAACCAGGTGATGGCCTCGCTGCGTCGCCAGGGCGTCCTGCCGGGCAAGGTCAAGAAACGGCGGATGCGCTCCGGCAAGAAAATCACCGCCAAGGATCTGACCCTGTTCACGCGCCAGCTGGCCACCATGATGAAGGCCGGCGTGCCCCTGCTGCAGGCCTTTGACATCGTGGGCCGCGGCAACGCCAACCCGAGTGTGACGCGCCTGCTCAATGACATCCGCAACGATGTCGAAACCGGCACCTCGCTGAGCACGGCCTTCCGCAAGTATCCGCTCTACTTCGACAACCTTTACTGCAATCTGATCGAAGCCGGTGAGGCCGCCGGTATCCTGGACCAGTTGCTGGACCGCCTGGCCGTCTACATGGAAAAGACCCAGGCCATCAAGTCCAAGATCAAGTCGGCGCTGATGTACCCGATCTCGGTGGTGGTGGTGGCCTTCGTGGTGGTGGCCGTGATCATGATCTTCGTGGTTCCGGCCTTCAAGCAGGTTTTTTCTTCGTTCGGCGCCGACCTGCCGGCCCCCACATTGATCGTGATCGGCATGAGTGAATTCTTCGTCGCCTGGTGGTGGCTGATTTTCGGTGGTATCGGCGGTGGCCTCTATTTCTTCTTTCAGGCATGGCAGCGCAATCGCAAGATGCAGAAGTTCATGGATCGGCTGCTGTTGAAAATACCGGTTTTCGGCGCCCTGATTGACAAATCGTGTATTGCACGTTGGACCCGGACGCTTTCCACCATGTTCGCAGCCGGTGTGCCTCTGGTGGAAGCCCTGGATTCGGTGGGAGGTGCCGCAGGCAACTCGGTCTACGAAGATGCCACCCTCAAAATCCAGCACGAGGTTTCCACAGGCACCAGCCTGACGGCCGCCATGACCAATGTGCACCTGTTCCCGAGCATGGTGCTGCAGATGTGCGCGATCGGTGAGGAGTCCGGCTCGATCGATCACATGCTGGGCAAAGCGGCCGACTTCTACGAAGCCGAGGTCGACGACATGGTGGCCGGCCTGTCCAGCCTGATGGAGCCCATCATCATCGTGTTCCTGGGCACTATTGTCGGCGGCATCGTGGTCGCGATGTACCTGCCCATCTTCAAACTGGGCCAGGTAGTCTGATGCTCGTCTCCCACGGGTTCGACGCCGGACTGGCCGGTGTGCTGGGGCTGCTGATAGGCAGCTTTCTCAATGTGGTGATCTACCGTCTGCCCAAGATCATGGAGCGGCAATGGACCGCCGAGTGCGCGGAACTGGCCGGCAAGGAATTGCCGCAGACCGAAACGTTCAATCTGCTGGTACCCCGCTCACGCTGCCAGAAATGCGGCCACCAGATTCGCTGGTACGAGAATATTCCCGTGCTGAGCTACCTCTTCCTGCGCGGCAAATGCTCGGCCTGCGGTACACCCATCAGCCTGCGTTATCCCATGGTTGAACTGAGCACGGGTGCTCTGTTTTTCTACTGTGTCTGGCAGTGGGGGGTAACCCCAGCCGGTCTGGCCTGGTGCGGCTTCTCGGCAGCGATCATGGCGCTGGCCCTGATCGACTGGGACACCACGCTGCTGCCCGACAGCATCACACAGCCCTTGCTCTGGGCCGGCCTGATCGTGGCCGCGCTGAAGTGGGGCAGCATCACCCTTCCCGATGCCCTCTGGGGGGCCGTGGCCGGTTATCTGGCCCTGTGGCTGGTCTACTGGAGCTTCAAACTCGCCACCGGCAAGGAAGGCATGGGTTTCGGTGATTTCAAGCTCTATGCGGCCCTGGGCGCGTGGTTTGGCTGGACGGCACTGGTGCCCATCATCCTGATGGCCTCGGTCATCGGCGCCATCGTCGGCATCACCCTGAAATTCAGCAGCGGCCTGCGCGAAGGGGGCTATGTGCCTTTCGGCCCCTTCCTGGCAACAGCCGGGCTGACCGCCATGATCTTCGGCCCGCAAAGCATCCTGCGTTTCGTCGGGTTGTGAACGATGCGGGGCGTGACACGTCTCGGACTCACGGGCGGCATGGGCAGCGGCAAGAGCACCGTGGCCGGCATGCTGGCCGAACGTGGCGCCATCATCATTGACGCCGACGCCATCTCCCGCCAGACCACCGCAGCAGGTGGCCCAGCCATCGACGCCATCCGACGGGCCTTCGGTCCGGAATTCATCACAGTGGAAGGCGCACTGGACCGCGATCACATGCGTGCGCTGGTCTTCAGTGATGCCACAGCACGACAAAAGCTGGAGCAGATCGTGCACCCGCTGGTCGGCCTGGAAACCCGGCGCCAGGCTCGGGCCGCCATCGAAGCTGGCCATGCCTGCATCGTCTTTGACATCCCCCTGCTGGTCGAATCCGCCCATTGGCGGGCCGAGCTCGACCAGGTGCTGGTCGTGGACTGCCGCCCCCAGACCCAGATCGAGCGGGTGATGCAGCGCAACGGGCTCCGCCGTCACGAAGTCGAAAGCATCCTGGCCCAGCAGGTGAGCCGGCGCCGGCGCCTGCAAGCCGCCGATCTTGTGATCTGTAACGACGATCTGAGCCTGCCTGAATTGGCCGGCCTGGTCGGGCTGCTGGCCAGTCGCTTCGGGCTATGATTCGCCGTCGGGAAATACCAGCGTGATCACCTACGAATACCCTTTCAACGAACGCATCCGGACCTACCTGCGTTTGGAAAACCTGTTCCGCCGTCTGCTGGATCTGGTGGCACGCGATGAGGCACTCGATCACCACTACGCCCTGGCCAGTCTCTTCGAAGTCATGGACGTGGGCGCCCGCGCCGATCTCAAAGCCGACGTGCTGCGCGACCTCGATCGCCAGAAACAGGTTTTGAACGGCTATCGCGGCAACCCGAGCATCGCCCAGGCCGTACTCGACGAAGTCCTGCAACAGATCGAGCATTGTCATAACCAGCTCGCCAGCCTCACAGGCAAGGCCGGCCATCACCTGACCGAGAATGATTGGCTCATGAGCATACGCAGCCGCATCGGCATCCCGGGTGGCACCTGTGCCTTCGATCTGCCGGCCTATTACGCCTGGCAGCATGAAACGGGAGAGCAGCGCCGCGCCGACCTGCAAGGCTGGATCGCCACTCTGACCCCTCTGGCCGACGCCATCAGCCTGTTGCTGAGTCTGCTGCGTGACTCGGGTGTTGCACAAAAAGTCATGGCGTCGGGTGGTCAGTACCAGCAGCCCCTGCCCCAGGGACGCACTTTCCAACTGCTGCGCCTGAGCATCGATCCCGCCCTGGGCCTGATCCCCGAAATCAGCGGCAACCGCCTGATCGTCTCGATCCGGCTCATGCAGCTGCAGGACGATGACCGCCTGCATGCCAGCAACCAGGACGCGGCCTTCGACCTGACGCTCTGCTCCTGATCATCGTCTTCTTCCAGTGAGTTCGAGCATGCCCCGCTCCGACGACAGTCTCCCCTCCGGAAAACCACGCCTGGTCACCTGCCCCAGCTGCGGCGGCGACAGCGTGTATGCCCCCAGCAACCCCTATCGCCCTTTCTGCAGCGAGCGCTGCAAGAAGATCGACCTGGGGGCCTGGGCCAGCGAGAGTTTCCGCATGCCAGCCGAAGCACCGCCGGACGACCAGGAATTTGGCGACCCCAAGCTGCAATAGCCTGCAGCCCGATACGCCAAGGCCTTCAGGCTTTGGTGACCACCTTGTGAGTGGCCCCAGTGTAGCCTCGCTCCTGCGCGAGCCACTGCAGGACCGGCACCGTGCCGGGCAGCACCGGCACCGACCGCACCGGCAGTTGTTCCCAGGCAGAAGACTGACCTTCGCGCATCTGCAGTTCTCCCTGCCAGACCGATACCTTGCAGAAATTCAGCCGCACGAGCGCATGCGGGTAATCCACCAACTCCGTCTTCCAGGCCTCGATCCCCAGCGCCTCAATGCCCAGTTCCTCGTGCAGTTCACGCCGCAAGGCCTGGGCCACGCTTTCGCCGACCTCCAGTTTGCCGCCAGGGAATTCCCAGTAACCCGCATAGACTTTCCCGTCAGGCCGGGTGGTCAACAGGAAACGTCCGTCTGGCTGGATCAGCACGCCAACAGCGACTTCGGTCACCGGCCGGTCAACGCCACCTTCGCGCGGCCTGTCTCCGTCAGCGACCAGGGGCCGGCTCATGCCCGGCCCGTGTGCTTGCCGGCGTAATCCTTGGCGAACTGGTAGGCGACACGGCCGCTGCGGGAACCGCGCTCCAGCGCCCAGACCAGGGCTTCAGGCTGGGCCGCCGTGATGGCCGGCTCCGACACATCAAAGGACAACAACCACTGCGCCACGATGCTCAGATATTCATCCTGGCTGAAAGGATAGAAGCTGACCCACAGGCCAAAGCGCTCGGACAGGGAAATCTTTTCCTCCACCACCTCGCCGGGATGGATCTCGCCATCATCGGTATGCGTGTAGCTGAGGTTGTCCTTCATGTACTCGGGCAGCAGGTGACGGCGGTTGCTGGTCACGTAGATCAGCACATTGGCCGTGGTGGCCGCCACCGAGCCATCCAGGATGGACTTGAGCGCCTTGTAACCGGGCTCGCCCTCCTCGAAACTCAGGTCATCGCAGAAGACGATGAACTTTTCGGGGCGCTGGGACACGACTTCAACGATATCGGGCAAGTCCACCATGTCCGTTTTGTCGACCTCGATCAGGCGCAGGCCCTGGCCGGCATAGGTGTGCAGGCAGGCCCGGATCAGTGAAGACTTGCCGGTGCCGCGCGCGCCGGTCAGCAGCACGTTGTTGGCCGGCAGACCACGCACGAACTGTTCGGTGTTGCGCTGGATTTTTTCCTTCTGCTGGTCGATTTCCCTTAGCTGGTCCAGCTTCATCTCTCCGACATGACGCACCGGCTCGATGACACCGTGCCCCGAGCTGCGCTTGCGGTAGCGATAGGCAATGGACGCCTCCCAGTCGGGCTGGCTCAGGGGCTGGGGCAGGATGGCCTCGATGCGCAGCATCAGCTGCTCAGCGCGTTCGAGCAAGCGTAAGAATTGTTCGTTCATATGGAAGACAGTTTATTCGCGGGCACCCGCAGAACCGGCTTTGCCGGGCTGCTGGGTGCGCCCCCTCAAGGGGGGGTGGCGCAGCGAACGAAGTGAGCGACGCCTGGGGGTATTCAAGATCTGTAGTCGGCGTTGATGGTGACGTACTCATGGCTGAAGTCACAGGTCCAGACCGTGTCCTCGGCCTGACCACGCCCCAGCACCACACGCACGGTGATCTCGCTCTGCTTCATCACGCGCTGCCCGTCTTCCTCGCGGTAGGACGGGTTGCGACCGCCCTGCACGGCGACATGCACATCGTCCAGGAAAAGATCGATGCGGCTCTGGTCCAGGTCGTCGATACCGGCGTAACCTACCGCCGCCAGAATGCGGCCCAGATTCGGATCACTCGCATAGAAAGCGGTCTTGACCAGGGGCGAATGCGCGATGGCATAAGCCACCAGCCGGCACTCCTCGGCCGTCTTGCCACCCTGCACGCGGATGGTGATGAATTTGGTGGCGCCCTCGCCATCGCGCACGATGGCCTGCGCCAGCTTGCGCGCCACCTCCAGCATGGCGGTCTTCAACTGCCTGCCCTCCGCGCTGTCCAGCGACTCGATCACCGGATGCGCGGCCTGGTTGCTGGCGATGACAACAAAGGAATCATTGGTCGAGGTGTCGCCATCGACCGTCACACGGTTGAAGGAGCCTTCGGCCAGTTCGCGTGCCAGCTGCTGCATCAAGGCCGGGCTGACACGGGCATCGGTCGCCATATAACCCAGCATGGTGGCCATATTGGGGCGGATCATGCCGGCGCCCTTGCTGATGCCGGTCACGCTGACCTTGACGCCGGCGATGACAAGCTGGGTACCGAAGGCTTTGGGCACGGTATCCGTGGTCATGATGCCTTCGGCTGCACGTGCCCAATTGTCCTCGCGCGCGTCGGCCAGCGCTGCGGGCAGACCAGCCTCGATGCGATCGTGCGGCAGGGGCTCCATGATCACGCCGGTCGAAAAAGGCAGAACCTGCTCGGGCGCAATCTTCAACTCTCGGGCCAGGGCCGCACAGGTGCTGCGCGCCCGCGTCAGGCCTTCCTGCCCGGTGCCGGCATTGGCATTGCCGGTGTTGATGACCATGGCACGGATGCCGCGCCCTGCCGCCAGGTGCTCACGACAGACCTGAACCGGCGCAGCGCAGAAGCGGTTCTGGGTGAAGACACCGGCAACGGACGCCCCCTCCTCCAGCAACACCACCGTCAGATCCTTGCGGTTCGCCTTGCGCACACCGGCTTCAGCCACACCGATGCGCACACCGGCGATGGGAAAGAGTTCAACGGGGTTGGGTGCAGACAGATTGACGGGCATCTTGCAACTCGTATCAGAGGTTCGGGCGATCGGCTCAGCTCAGCTTGCCGTGACAGTGTTTGTATTTCTTGCCACTGCCGCAAGGGCAGGGCTCGTTGCGCCCGACACGCGCAACGGCAGCCACCTGGGTGGCAGTATCGACCGTGGTTTGCACTTCCCCGGTTTCGGTCGGCGCGGTATACGTCACGTTGGCAATGTGTTCGGCCTTGCTCTCCATGGCTTCAGCCGCCCGCTCGATCTGTTCGCTGGATTGCACCCGCACCGTCATCAGGACCTTGGTCACCTCGTTCTTGACGGAGTCCAGCAGTTGGCCGAAGAGCTCGAACGCTTCGCGCTTGTACTCCTGCTTGGGCTGCTTCTGTGCATATCCGCGCAGATGGATACCCTGACGCAGATAGTCCAGCGCACTCAGGTGCTCACGCCAATGAGTGTCGATGCTTTGCAGCAGCACCATGCGCTCGAACTGGGTGAAATTGCCGGCGCCGACCTGGGCCACCTTGGCTTCATAGGCTGCATGCGCAGCGGCGGTCACCTTCTCAAGAATATCTTCATCGCTGATCGCGCTGGCATTCTGAACCGCGCTTTGCAGCGGCACGTCAAGTTGCCACTCGTCATGCAATACTTTCTCGAGAGCAGGAATATCCCACTGTTCTTCAACGGATTCCTCGGGCACGAACTGGCGCACGAGGTCCATGAAGCAACCTTCGCGCAACGAAGCGATCTGGGTCGACAAGGCTTGCGCGTCGAGAATCGCGTTGCGCTGCTGGTAGATCACCTTGCGCTGGTCGTTGGCAACGTCATCGTATTCGAGCAGCTGTTTGCGGACGTCGAAGTTGCGGGCTTCGACCTTGCGCTGGGCGCTCTCGATGCTGCGCGTGACGATACCCGCCTCGATGGCCTCGCCCTCGGGCATCTTGAGGCGTTCCATGATGGCTCGCACGCGATCGCCTGCAAAAATGCGCATCAGCGCATCGTCCAGGCTCAGGTAGAAACGCGAAGAACCGGGGTCACCCTGGCGGCCGGAGCGGCCGCGCAGCTGATTGTCGATACGGCGCGACTCGTGACGTTCGGTCGCGATGATGCGCAGGCCGCCCAGGGCCACGACCTTCTCGTGCTCCTGGTTCCACTGCACGCGCAGGGCATCGATCTGCTTGCGCCTGCCCGCCTCGTCCAGCGTTGTATCGGCCTCGACGGCCTCGATCGCCTTCTCGACGTTGCCGCCCAGCACGATGTCGGTGCCGCGGCCCGCCATGTTGGTGGCGATGGTGATCATCTTGCAGCGCCCGGCCTGCGCGATGATGTCTGCCTCGCGCGCGTGCTGCTTGGCATTGAGCACCTGGTGCGGCAACCTGGCCTTCTCCAGGAGCTGAGCGATGATCTCGGAGTTCTCGATCGAGGTGGTCCCCACCAGCACCGGCTGACCACGCTCGTAGCAATCGCGGATATCCGCGATTGCAGCCTCGTATTTTTCCCGTGTGCTCTTGTAGACACGGTCGAGCTGGTCATCGCGGCGGCTGAGCCTGTTCGGCGGGATCACCACGGTTTCCAGGCCGTAGATTTCCTGGAACTCGTAGGCCTCGGTATCGGCCGTGCCCGTCATGCCGGACAACTTGCCATAGAGACGGAAATAGTTCTGGAAGGTGATGGAAGCCAGGGTCTGGTTCTCGGCCTGGATGGCCACGCCCTCCTTGGCTTCCACCGCCTGGTGCAAGCCGTCGCTCCAGCGGCGGCCCGTCATCAGACGGCCGGTGAATTCGTCCACGATGACCACTTCACCGTTTTGCACCACGTAGTGCTGGTCACGGTGGTAGAGATGCCGCGCCCGCAGACCCGCATACAGATGGTGCATCAGCGTGATATTGGCCGGGTCGTAGAGACTGGCGCCCTCGGGCAGCAGGCCGGCCTGGGCCAGCAGGGTCTCGGCCTTCTCGTGTCCCATCTCGGTCAGGAAGACCTGATGGCTTTTTTCATCAACCGTGAAGTCGCCCGGCGTGATGACGCCTTCGCCGGTGCGTGGATCGGCCTCTCCCTCCTGGCGCACCAGCCCTGGCACCAGTTTGTTGATGGCCACATACATGGCCGTATGGTCTTCCGCCTGACCGCTGATGATCAGAGGTGTGCGCGCCTCGTCGATCAGGATGGAGTCCACCTCGTCAACGATGGCGTAGTTCAGACCACGCTGCACCCGGTCCGCCACCTCGTAGACCATGTTGTCACGCAGGTAGTCAAAGCCATACTCGTTGTTGGTGCCGTAGGTGATGTCGGCTTGGTAAGCCGCCTGCTTCTCCTCGCGCGACATCTGCGGGAGGTTTACCCCCACCGTCAGGCCCAGGAAGTTGTACAGGCGGCCCATCCACTGCGCATCGCGGTTGGCCAGATAGTCGTTGACGGTCACGACATGCACGCCCTTGCCGGTCAATGCATTGAGGTACACCGGCAACGTGGCGGTCAGTGTCTTGCCTTCACCCGTGCGCATTTCGGAGATCTTGCCCTGGTGCAGCGACATGCCCCCCATGAGCTGCACGTCGAAATGCCGCATCTTCATGACGCGCCTGGAGCCCTCCCTGACGACGGCGAAGGCCTCGGGCAGCAATGCCTCCAGACTTTCTCCTTTGCTGATGCGTTCGCGGAATTCTCCAGTCTTGGCCTGCAAGGCGGGGTCACTCAGCTTCTCGAACTCCGGCTCCAGCGCATTGATGCGGGCAACCGCGCCGCGGTACTGCTTGAGCAACCGGTCGTTTCGGCTGCCAAAAATTTTGGTGAGGATGTTGATGCCCATGAACGCCGCACCGCCCTGTCGGTCACGAAAACCGGCGAGGCCGTGCAATCCTTATCAGTCTAGATGATGAGTGTCGCCAGCTAAGGCGACAGCTGTCCCCGGCGCCTGACAGTGCCGGGAGCGCGAAGCGCTTGATTCTACCTTTGAGCCGCTGGGGCAGCCGGGGCGAGGGATACGGGCGGAGCCGCCATGACGGCAGCCGCTACCGACGACGCCGGGGCGGCGGATGCCCGGGCAGCACCAGAGGACGACGGCACGATCGGCGCCATCACTTTGAGCGACGGAACCACTGGCGCCGGCTGGACAGCGACGGGCGCCGCCGCCTTGGGGGCAGCAAGGGCGGGAACCGCCGCGCCAGCCGGGGCAGCAACCCTGGCAGAGGCGGGGATCTGGGGCAGCGGCGCGGGCGCGAGTGCGAGCTGCTGCGCCGGCAGGCTGCGGCTGGCGTTCATGAATTTGTGCGGATCCTGGGGCACGCCGCGGACCAAGACCTCGAAATGAAGATGAGGTCCGGTCGAACGCCCCGTGGTGCCCACTTCGCCGATTTTCTGTCCCCGCTTGATCAGATCGCCCTTTTTCACCATGACCTTGGACGCATGGGCATAACGGGTGATCAGGTCCTTGCCATGGTCGATCTCGATCATATTGCCGTAGTCTGGGCGAAATTCCTGCGTCACCACCACACCACCGGCTGCGGCCAGGATGGCCGTGCCCACCGATGACTGGTAATCGATGCCTGTGTGCAGGGCCGAGCGTCCCGTGAAGGGGTCGATACGCCAGCCAAAACCCGAGCCGGCGCCACCAAAGGCGACCGGGTGCTGGGTCGGGATCATCATGGTGCGAACTTTCTGTTCGAACAGCCGGGATTCGACAACCGACAGCAGGTCGGTGCGCTGTCCGGTCAACCGGTCCAGGTCGGCCAGCGTGGCCTGGAGTTCATCCATGGTCAGCGGACGACCCGACACCAGGGCACCTCCCTGGCCTGGCTTGGCCTTGATGTCAGCGGGGTTGA
>JAGWTL010000325.1 GCA_028869035.1 Burkholderiales bacterium
GCATTGCGCATGTCCTTGAGCTGCACGGTCATGTAGGCGCGCGGGGCGAAGTCGCGCTCCACCATGCGCTGGCCGTGCACCTGCAGGATGCGGCTGTCGGCAAAGCCGCCGCTGATGGCTTCCCTGACCTTGGTCGGGTCGGCGCCGCCTTTCTGGCACAGCAACAGGGCTTCGGCTACGGCGCCGATGGTGATGCCCACGATCATCTGGTTGGCCAGCTTGGCCAGCTGGCCCGAGCCGCTGGGGCCCACCAGGGTGGCGCGTCCCAGCGCGGCGAAGACGGGCTTGGCCCGCTCGAAGGTGCTGGTCCGGCCGCCGGCCATGATGGCCAGGGTGCCGGCTTCGGCGCCCAGGGTGCCGCCGGAGACCGGGGCGTCCAGGTGGGTGATGCCCATGCCGCCCAGGCGTTCGGAATGTGCGCGGGCCTCGGCCGGTTTGATGGAGGACATGTCGATCAGCACGGTGCCGGGTTTCATGGCGCCGGCCACGCCGGTCTCGAACAGCAGCTGCTCGACCACGGGGCCGTGTTCCAGCATGGTGACGACGAATTCCGCACCCTGCACGGCCGCGGTGGCGGTGTCGTGCACCGAGGCGCCATGGGCGGCCAGGCCTTCGGCCTTGGCGCGCGTGCGATTCCAGACGTGCACGGTGTGGCCGGCGTCGCACAGGCGGCGTGCCATCGGGTAGCCCATCTTGCCGGTTCCCAACACGGTGATGTTCATCTTGTTACCTCCAGATATGCCAAGATAATCCTATCCCAGCGAAACCGCACCATTGTCTTTCATCCGGAGCCCTGACATGAAAAAATTCGCCCCTGCCTGGCTGGACCGCATGTACAACAACCGTGCCCTGGTGCCCGAGCATGCCATGCATTTCGCGCGCTGGGCCGACGCCTCGGAAGACGCGCGTGAAGCCCATGCCTGCCAGACCGGCATCGCCTATGGCGACGGCCCCATGGAAAAGCTGGATGTGTTCCCCAGCAACCAGCCGGGCTCACCCGTGGTGGTCTTCATCCACGGGGGCTACTGGCGCTCGCTCGACAAGTCCGAGCACTCCTTCATCGCCCCGGCCTTCAAGAACCCGGGGGGCTGCGTCTTCCTGCCCAATTACGCGCTGTGCCCGGCCGTGACCATCCCCCAGATCACGCTGCAGATGGTCCAGGCCCTGGCCTGGATCTACCGCAACGCGAAGCGGTTTGGTGGAGACCCGAGCCGCATCTATGTGGTGGGCCACTCGGCCGGCGGCCACCTGGCGGCCATGCTGCTGAGCTGCCTCTGGCCGGCTTACGGCAAGGACCTGCCGGCCGACCTGGTCAAGGGGGCCTTGTCCATCTCGGGCCTGTACGACCTGGAGCCCATCCTGCACACGCCTTTCCTCAAGGACTCGCTGCGCCTTACGCCCGAGCAGGTCCGCCTGGCCAGCCCGGCCGGGCTGCCGGCGCCCAAGAAGGGCGTGCTCTACACCGTGGCCGGCGCCGAAGAGAGCGCCGAGTTCATCCGCCACAACAGGCTGATCCAGCAGGCCTGGGGCAAGCAGGTGGTGCCGGTGTGCGAGACCATCCCCGAGCGCAACCACTTCAGCGTGCTGGAGGACCTGACCGCGCCCTGGCAGCACCTGCACCAGTTGGCGATCCGGCTGGTCTTTGGCAAGGTCTGAGTCCGACACCGGGCCCCAGGCGCATGTCCTGCACCTGGGAAAACCCGGAGGGGTCGCGGCAAAGATGCGGGCCCCCAGGGCTCTCTGCGGCAGGCGCGCAACACTGCCGCTGCTCTTTGCGGAATCTTTCGCTGTCCTCGTCAGGGTGCTGGCTAAACTTCCCATCCGTGGGGACGAGCGAAGTGCGCAAGACACCTCGCCGCTGTGCGCCGAACAAAGAGCGAGACAAAAAATGAGACCCGAAGAGTATCTGCTGGCGAGCCACGCCATCCATATCGAGATGGGCCGGCTCGCGGAGCGCCTGCTGGAACTGGCGCGCTTCCGCTGTGCCGAGCCCTCCAATCAGGCCTTCCTGAACCTCATGAACCGTCAGGCCGAGCTGCTGGAAACGCTGACCGAGATGCACGACAGGGCATCGACCGATTTCAGGAGTTCGTCCGCGCGCATGCCGCTGAACTGAGGCGCGAGCCGGACACACCCGGGGGCTTTCCTACAATGGAGGCATGTCCTCTGTACTGCCGCCCACCGGCGCCCCTTCTTCCCTGTTCCCCTCCCACGCCGAATCGCCTCTGCTGGCCAGCCTGAACGCCGAGCAGCGCGCGGCCGTGGCCTTGCCGGCCGTGCCGGCGCTGATCCTGGCCGGGGCGGGTTCGGGCAAGACGCGGGTGCTGACCACGCGCATCGCCTGGCTGCTGCAGACGGGCCAGGTCTCGCCCGGCGGGGTGCTGGCCGTGACCTTCACCAACAAGGCGGCGCGCGAGATGATGACACGCCTGCAGTCCATGTTGCCCGTCAATGTGCGCGGCATGTGGATCGGCACTTTCCACGGCCTGTGCAACCGCCTGCTGCGCGCGCACCACCGCACGGTCAACCTGCCGGCCACCTTCCAGATCCTGGATACGCAGGACCAACTCTCCGCCATCAAGCGCCTGTGCAAGCAGTTCAACGTGGACGAGGAGCGTTTCCCGCCCAAGCAGTTGGCCTGGTACATCGCCGGTTGCAAGGAAGAGGGCTTGCGTCCGAACATGGTGGAGGCCAGCGACCCCGACACGCGCAAGAAGGTCGAGATCTACCAGCTCTACGAAGACCAGTGCCAGCGCGAGGGTGTGGTGGACTTCGGCGAGCTGCTGCTGCGCAGCTACGAGCTGCTGCGCGACAACGACCCCATACGTGAGCACTACCAGCGGCGCTTCCGCCACATCCTGATCGACGAGTTTCAGGACACCAACAAGCTGCAGTACGCCTGGATCAAGCTGCTGGCGGGCTTCACCCCGGCCGGCACGCTGCGTGACGATGGCGCTGCCGCCTCCGTGCTGGCCGTGGGCGATGACGACCAGAGCATCTACGCCTTCCGTGGCGCGCGCGTGGGCAATATGGCCGACTTCGTGCGCGAGTTCCAGGTGCAGCACCAGATCAAGCTGGAGCAGAACTACCGCAGCTGCAGCTTCATCCTGGACACGGCCAACGCGCTGATCAGCCACAACAAGCACCGCCTGGGCAAGAACCTGCGCACCGACCAGGGCGCGGGCGAGCCGGTGCGCGTG
>JAGWTL010000326.1 GCA_028869035.1 Burkholderiales bacterium
ATCCAGTCGCTGGAGGCCTGGGCCGGCACCGACCTGGTGGACCGCAGCGCCTACCCCACGCGCCTCACGCCCGCCGGCGAGACCCTCTACGGCCAGGCCCTGGAGATGCTGCAGGCCCTGCAGCACACGCGCGCCATGCTGCGCAGCCACACCGAGGCCGGTGAGGATGTGATCGAGTTTGCCGTGCCGCACACCCTGGCCTTCACCTTTTTTCCGGCCTGGGTCTCCAGTCTGAGGGAAAACTTCGGGCCCTTCAAGAGCCGGCTGATCGCCCTCAATGTGCACGACGCGGTGATCCGCCTGACCGAAGGCAGCTGCGACCTGCTGCTGGCCTACCACCATGCCTCGCACCCTTTCCAGCTCGACGCGGAACGCTACGAACTGGTCAGCCTGGGGCAGGAGACCATCGCGCCGTATGCACGGCCCGATGCCCAGGGCCAGCCGCTGTTTCCGCTGCCCGGGCGGGCCGACCAGCCTCTGCCCTACCTGGGCTACGCGCCCGGAGCCTACCTCGGTCAGGTGGTGGATTTCATGCTCAAGCAGGCCGGCACGGCCGTCCATCTGGACCGTGTGTACGAGACCGACATGGCCGAAGGCCTCAAGGCCATGGCGCTCGAAGGCCATGGCCTGGCCTTCCTGCCGCACAGCGCCGTGCGCAACGATGTGCGTGCGGGTCGCCTGGTGCCCGCCGCGCCGGCGGGGCTGGCCTGGCAGATCACCATGGACATGCGCCTGTATCGGGAAAAACCCCAGGGCAGGCAGTTACCCAAACGCACGGCCCAGGCGCTCTGGAGCTTTCTGGCCGGGGGCGGGCAGGGGCCATGAGGGTAGACCTGTCTTGCCAAAACGAGAGCGCTCGTACTTAATAAGCGCCACATCGAGCATGTCCCGGCACGGGTTTTGCTGGATACTCTTGGTCTGACTTTTCTTTTTTTAGGAGTTACGCATGAAGAAGCATCTGCTGGCACTCGCCATCGCCACCACCTTCGCCGCAGGCGCCCACGCCCAGGCCAATGACACCCTGGCCAAGGTCAAGGCTGCAGGCAGCATCACCATGGGTGTGCGCGACTCGTCCGGCGCCCTGTCCTACACCCTGGGTGACGGCAAGTACGCCGGTTTCCATGTGGAGCTCTGCCAGCGCATCGTGGCCAATGTCGAGAAGGCCGTGGGCAAGAAGCTGGAGATCAAGTACCAGTCGGTGACCTCGCAGAACCGCATCCCGCTGACGCAGAACGGCACCGTCGACATCGAGTGCGGCTCCACCACCAACAACGCCACCCGCCAGAAGGACGTGGCCTTCGCCGTCACCACCTACGTCGAGGAAGTGCGCATGGCCGTCAAGGCGAATTCGGGCATCACTTCGATCAGTCAGCTCAACGGCAAGAACGTGGCCACCACCACGGGCACCACCTCGGTGCAGACCCTGCGCAAGAACGAGCGCTCCCAGGGCATCAACTTCAACGAGATCTACGGCAAGGACCACGCCGACAGCTTCCTGCTGCTCGAATCGGGCCGTGCCGACGCCTTCGTGATGGACGGCTCCATTCTGGCCGGCAACATCGCCAATGCCAAGAACCCGGCCGACTTCAAGATCGTCGGTGAGGTGCTCTCGGTCGAGCCCATCGCCATCATGCTGCGCAAGGACGACCCGGCCTTCAAGAAGCTGGCCGACGACACGCTCAAGGGCATGATGCAGTCCGGCGAGATGGCCAAGATCTACGACAAGTGGTTCCTGCAGCCCATCCCGCCCAAGAACGTCAAGGTGGGCCTGGCCCTGAGCGAAAGCACCAAGGGCGCCTGGGCTGCTCCGAACGACCGCCCCATGGAAGACTACGCCAAGAAATAACGGGCGCCTGGCAAGGCACAGGCTCAACCCCGTCCCGGTCACCATCCGGGCGGGGTTTTTGCTTGTGCATGAAGGACGACAGAAGACGCGTCATTCCGCACGGAGACACCGCACATGAGCTGGGACTGGCAGGTATTCCTCAACGACGACGGCAGCGGCCGCACCTATCTGCAATGGATGATGGACGCCTGGGGCTGGACCTTGGCCGTGGCCGGCAGCTCCTGGGTGGTGGCCGTGGTGATGGGCGTCCTCATGGGCACGCTGCGCACCCTGCAGGACAGCCCCTGGCTGGTGCGCCTGGCCACGGTCTGGGTGGAGCTGTTCCGCAACATCCCCCTGCTGGTGCAGGTCTTCCTCTGGTATTTTGTCGTGCCCAAGATGTTCCCGGCCTTCCAGCAGGTGCCGGGTTTCGCGCTGGTGGTCTTCGCCCTGGGCTTCTTCACCTCGGCGCGTATCGCCGAGCAGGTGCGCGCGGGCATCCAGGCCCTGCCGCGCGGGCAGCGTCATGCGGCCCTGGCCATGGGTTTCAGCACGGCGCAGGCCTACCGTTACGTGATCCTGCCCATGGCCCTGCGCATCATCCTGCCGCCGCTGACCAGCGAATCCATGAACCTGCTCAAGAACTCGGCGGTGGCCTTCGCCGTGTCGATCGCCGAGCTGACCATGTTCGCCATGCAGGCGCAGGAGGAGACCTCGCGCGGTGTCGAGGTCTACCTGGCCGTGACGGCGCTGTACATGCTGTCGGCCTTCGCGGTCAACCGCATCTTCGCCTTCATCGAGAAGCGGGTGCAGATCCCCGGCTTCATCGTTGCGGGCGGCACGGGCGGAGGACATTAAGATGGCACACCCCCAAGCTCCGCGCACTTCGTGTCGCTCCGCTACCCCCCTTGCAGGGGGCAACGCCAGTGGCCCGGCCCAGCCGGTTCCACGGCGTTCCTGGGTTTCGGTTTCTGAAGGCGTAGCTGATCTGCTGTGGCCGGCCTCTGCAGGAGGTCTGACATGCTAGGCCTCGACCTCACCTTCCTCGACTGGGACATCATCAGCAAGTTCGTGCTGGGTGGTTTCTGGTTCAGCATCAAGCTGACCCTCATCGCCACGCTGGGCGGCATCTTCTTCGGCACCGTGCTGGCGCTCATGCGCCTGTCGGGCCGCAAGGCGCTGATGCTGCCGGCCACCCTCTACGTCAACGGCATGCGCTCCATCCCGCTGGTGATGGTGATCCTCTGGTTCTTCCTGCTGATTCCCTTCCTGATCGGCAAACCCATCGGCGCCGAAGTGTCGGCCATCGTAACCTTCATCGCCTTCGAGGCGGCCTACTTCAGCGAGATCATGCGCGCCGGCATCCAGTC
>JAGWTL010000327.1 GCA_028869035.1 Burkholderiales bacterium
GGCATGCCCGGGCCGCCCTTGGGGCCGAGGTAGCGCAGCACCATCACGTCGCCGGCCTTGATCTTGCCGTCCAGGATGGCCTTGAGCGCCGACTGCTCGTCGTCGAACACGCGGGCCGGGCCGGTGATGACCGGGTTCTTCAGGCCGGTGATCTTGGCGACCGCGCCCTCGGGCGAGAGGTTGCCCTTGAGGATGGCCAGGTGACCTTGCTCGTACATGGGCTTGTGGATGGGACGGATCACGTCCTGGTCGGCCCGCGGCTGGTCCGGCACATCCTTGAGCACCTCGGCGATGGTCTGGCCGGTGATGGTGATGCAGTCGCCGTGCAGCAGACCGGCCTTGAGCAGGACCTTCATGACCTGGGGAATGCCGCCCGCCTTGTGCAGGTCCACCGCCAGGTATTTGCCGCTGGGCTTGAGGTCGCAGAGCACGGGGGTCTTCTTGCGCACGCGCTCGAAATCGTCGATGGTCCACTCCACTTCGGCCGCATGCGCGATGGCCAGGAAGTGAAGCACGGCGTTGGTGGAGCCGCCCGTGGCCATGATGACGGCCACGGCGTTCTCGATGCTCTTGCGCGTCACGATGTCGCGCGGCTTGAGGTCTTTCTTGATGGCCTCGATCAACACCTTGGCCGATTCCTTGGCCGAGTTCTGCTTCTCGTCGTGCGGATTGGCCATGGTGGAGGAGTAGGGCAGGCTCAGCCCCAAGGCCTCGAAGGCGCTGGACATGGTGTTGGCGGTGTACATGCCGCCGCAGGAGCCGGTGCCGGGGATGGCGCGCTGCTCGATCTCGTGCAGGTCGAAGTCGCTGAGCTTGCCGGCGGCGTTCTGGCCCACGGCCTCGAACACGCTGACGATGTTCAGGTCCTGGCCCTTGTAGTGGCCGGGCAGGATGGTGCCGCCGTAGACATAGATGGCCGGCACGTTGGCGCGCAGCATGCCCATCATGCCGCCGGGCATGTTCTTGTCGCAGCCGCCGACCACCAGCACGCCGTCCATCCACTGGCCCTGCACGCAGGTCTCGATGCAGTCGGAGATGACCTCGCGCGAGACCAGGGAGTACTTCATGCCTTCGGTGCCCATGGCCATGCCATCGCTGATGGTGGGCGTGCCGAAGACCTGCGCGTTGCCGCCGGCTTCCTCGATGCCGGCGATCGCGGCGTCGGCCAGCTTCTGCAGGCCCGAGTTGCAGGGGGTGATGGTGCTGTGGCCGTTGGCCACGCCGACCATGGGTTTCTTGAAATCGCTTTCCTCGTAGCCCATGGCGTAGTACATGGAGCGGTTGGGTGCGCGCGACTTGCCTTCGGTGATATTGGCGGAACGGCGGTTGATCTGGATGACTTTGGTGGCCATGGTTCGTGTGCGGGTGGTAAGTGAGCCGGAAAAACAATGCAGACCGTGAGTGTAAGCCGTGACCGGCCGGGGCGGTGCTGCGGCACAATGGTGCCCATGCTGATACACCCCGCGATCGATCCGGTAGCCCTGCGTCTGGGGCCCTTGGCCATCCACTGGTATGGCATCACCTATCTTGTGGCCTTTGGCCTCTTCATGTTCCTGGGTCTGCGCCGGCTGCGGCACGAACCGTACGCCTCGATCCGAGGTGATGGGGCCTGGACCCGGCGCGACGTCGAGGATGTGTTGTTCTACGGTGTGATCGGCGTGGTCATCGGTGGCCGGCTGGGCTACGGCCTGTTCTACAAGCCGGCCTACTACCTGAGCCATCCGCTGGAGATTTTTGCGCTCTGGCAGGGAGGCATGAGTTTTCATGGCGGCATGCTGGGCGTGGCCTTGGCCATGCTCTGGTTTGCCCGCGTGCGCAAAAAACACTGGCTGCAGGTGGCCGATTTCGTGGCGCCCTGCGTGCCCACGGGCCTGGCGGCGGGCCGCATCGGCAATTTCATCAATGGCGAACTCTGGGGGCGCGTGGCCGACCCGTCCTTGCCCTGGGCCATGGTGTTTCGTGGCGCTGGCGATGCGCCGCGCCATCCCTCGCAGATCTACCAGTTCCTGCTGGAAGGGCTGCTGCTCTTTGTGCTGCTGTGGCTCTATGCCCGCAAGCCGCGCCGTACCGGCCAGGTGGCTTCGGCCTTCCTGCTGGGTTACGGGCTGCTGCGTTTTATTGCCGAGTACTTCCGTGAGCCTGACGACTATCTGGGCCTGCTGGCCCTGAACCTCAGCATGGGGCAGTGGCTGTGCCTGCCCATGATCGTCCTGGGGGCGGGGTTTTGGTGGTGGTTCGGGCGACGGCCCCTGAGCCCCTGAACCCGGCGGGCACCCGAAGCTTTTCTGTGGTTTGCATGAGACTCAGGGTTATCCCCTGGTTTGTAATTATGCGTAATTACGTAAAATTACGGCCATGGTCCTGCAGCCTTCTGATTCTGAAAAAGGCGGCGGGTGTTTGTCCACAACCGATGGTCCGCCCATGCGTGTCGTTCACAACTCGCTGCACGAACAGGTCGCCGACACCCTGCGGCAGCAGATTTTTGGCGGCCAGCTCGCGCCAGGCAGCTTCGTGGATGAGATCACTTTGTGCGAGCGCCTGGAGATTTCGCGTACCCCCCTGCGTGAGGCGCTCAAGGTGCTGACGGCTGAAGGCCTGGTCCGGCATGAACCTCGGCGCGGCTGTTTCGTCAACGAGGTGACCGAGCAGGATCTGGACGAAATCTTCCCCGTCATCGCCCTGCTGGAGGGGCGTTGCGCCCACGAGGCGGCCTTGCATGCCAGCGATGCCGATCTGGAGGCGCTGGAGGTGCTTCACGATCGTTTGCAGAAGGCGGCTCGCAGCAAACGCATCGTCGACTATTACGAAAGCAATTTCGCCATCCACGAGGCCATCATCACCCTGGCCAACAACCGCTGGCTGGCCCAGGTCATCGCCGATCTGCGCAAGATCCTCAAGCTGGCCCGCCTGCAGCAGTTGCATGCACCCGGGCGGCTGGAGCAGAGCCTGAGCGAGCACATGGCTGTTTTCGCGGCGCTCAGGGCGCGCGATGGTGAGGGTGCGGAAGCCGCCATGCGCACGCACCTGACGCGCCAGCGTGAAGCCCTGCGAGAACTGGCCCGTCAGCAAAAGAGCCGGAGGCTGGCATGAACGCAACAAGCTGGATCAGCCGCAACGTCTCGCGTCTTTTTCCCATGGATCGCAGGGGCCTGCCGGCGACCGATGGCGCCGGGCGCGCGCAG
>JAGWTL010000328.1 GCA_028869035.1 Burkholderiales bacterium
GGACAGCCACAACGGGACGGTGGAGTTCCTGTTGCGGCGCATGCGCCACAAGAGCGATTTCCCGGCCATGTCGGGCTCCATCGTACGCATCCAGAGCATTTCCAGCTCGGACCGCGAGAGCGTGGCCACCCTCACCAACGAAATCCTCAAGGACGTGGCTTTGACCAACAAGCTGCTGCGTCTGGTCAACACCGCGCAGTACGCGCGTGGCGGACCCATCAGCACGGTGTCGCGCGCGGTCACGCTGGTGGGATTCAACGGCATCCGCAACATGGCGCTGAGCCTGGTGCTGCTCGAACACATGCAGGACAAGGCGCATGCCAGCCTGCTGAAGGAGGAGTTCCTGCGCTCGCTGATGGCCGGTGCGATCGCCATCGAACTCAGCCCCGTGCGCAGCGAGGGCGAGGAGGCCTTTCTGGGTGCCATGTTCCAGAACCTGGGGCGGCTGCTGACCGAATACTATTTCCCCGAAGAAGCGCGCGCCGTGCGCGCCCTGATGTCCGGCAAGGAACCCGTGTCCGAGGACAGCGCCGCCATCACCGTGCTGGGCATCAACTACCAGGAGCTGGGCGTGGGTATCAGCAGGGCCTGGAACCTGCCCGAGAGCATCCAGCACTGCATACGAAAACCGTCCGGCCCCCCACCGTCGACACCGCCCAAGGAGATTGAGGACCGGCTGCGCTGGATTGCGCTGGCTTCGAACGAAATGGCCGATGCCCTCTTGCACACCGAGCCCAAGTCCGCACAGGCCCAGGTGGCCCAGGTGGGCCAGCGCTACGCGCGTGGCATCGGCATCGACCACAAGGGCATGGAGGCCGCGACCCAGCGCGCACGCGACAAGCTGGCCGAGTTGGCGCGCGCCATGGACTTCAAAGTGGCGCCCGACTCGCTGGCCGCCCGTCTGCTGCAGGCAGGCCCCAACGGCGGCGCGACGCCACGCACCGTGACCCTGCACGAGCCGGCTGTGGCAGACGATGCTTTCCACGATTCGGTGGGTTCCCTCGAACTGCACGCCACCCAGCCCGTGACGCCCGAGCAGATCGCCGCCCTGGCCCGGGATTCCCAGCGCGTGGCCGAGATGCTGGCCGCGGGCATCCAGGACATCACCAACGCCATGGTCGAGGATTTCAAGCTGCCTGACATCCTGCGCATGATCCTGGAGACCATGTTGCGCGCCATGGGTTTTCGTCAGATCGTGTTCTGCATGCGTGATGCCAAGCAGGACGCGCTGACGGGGCGCTTCGGTCTGGGTCCGGGCGTGGAGCGCATCGTCAAGTCCTTCCGCATTCCGCTGAACCCGGAGAAGAGCGACCTGTTCTCCGCCGTTTGCAGCAAGGGCGCCGACACCATGATCAGCGACGCCACCGAGGCGCGGGTGGCCGAACGCCTGCCGGACTGGTACCGCCAGGCGGTCCATGCGCCGACCTTCCTGCTGCTGCCCCTGGTGATCAAGGGCGCCCCCTTCGGCCTGATCTACGCCGACAAGGGTGAAGCGGGTGAACTGCAGCTGGGTGAAAGGGAACTGGCGCTCTTGCGCACGCTGCGCAATCAGGCGGTGATGGCGTTCAAGCAGTCGAACTGACCTGCGTTTCGATTCGCCCCTGCCGGCGTGCCTCTACAGACAGGGGACCTGGCCCCGCGCGCCAGGGTGAAGCCCGAGACCAATCCGCTGTCGGGCGCTCATCCCGACCATGCCGCCCCATCCCAGACCGCGGCAGGACAAAATCAACGCCGCCGTGCCGTCCGCACACCCGCCAAACCCGCCACAGTCGCCAGCACCTTCCCCAGCCGCCCCGAATCCGGAATCTCCACCGTCAGCGTCATCCACGCCACGCCCTTGACCGTCTGCGTCTGCGCACCCACGACGTTGAGCTTTTCCTTGGAGAAGACTTCCAGGATGTCGCGCAGCAGGCCTTGGCGGTCGGAAGCTTCGATGGACACGTCCACCGGGTAGAGCGGGGCCTCGCCGCCCTTGGGAACACCCCATTCAACCTCGATCACGCGTTCGCCGTGCTGGACCACCAGCTGGTGCAGATTGCTGCAGTCGGCACGGTGCACGCTGACCCCCTTGCCGCGCGTGACGAAACCGCGGATCTCGTCGGGCGGCGCCGGCCTGCAGCACTTGGCCAGCTGCGTGAGCAGCGAATCGACGCCGACCACCAGCACACCGCCGCGTGCGCTGCTCCCACCCTTGAATTTCTTGAGCAGGGCCTGCTCGTCCGCCGGCGCCGTCGGCTCGGCCGGGCGCAACACGGCCTCGATGCTGCGCAGCGAGAACTCGTCCTTGCCCACGACTTCGAACAGGGCGTCGGCCGAGGCGAAGCCCAGCTGACCGGCCAGATCGTCGAGTTTGATGGCGGTACGGCCTTCGCGTTGCAGCAGCTTTTCCACGGCCTCGCGGCCGCGTGCGATGGTCTCATGCGTGGCCTGGGCATTGAACCAGGCGCGCACCTTGGAGCGCGCGCGCGGGCTGACCATGAAACCCAGCTCGGTGTTGAGCCAGTCGCGCGAGGGGCCGCCTTCCTTGGCGGCCACGATCTCCACGGTCTGGCCGTTCTTCAGGGCCGTATTCAAGGGCACCATGACACCGTCCACGCGCGCGCCGCGGCAGCGGTGGCCCAGGTTGGTGTGCACGCTGTAGGCAAAGTCCACCGCGGTGGCGCCCTGGGGCAGCTCGACGACGGCGGCGTCGGGCGTAAGCACGTAGATGCGGTCCTCGAACACGCCCTGAGCCTGCTGCGGGCCCGACAGATCGCGCTCCCAGGCCAGCAGCTGGCGCAGCACGGCGATCTTGGCGTCGTATTCGCCCGCGGCGGTGACCGTGCCGCCGTAGCCCTTGGCGCCCGCCTCCTTGTAGGCCCAGTGCGCCGCCACGCCGTGTTCGGCATGGTCGTGCATGGCCTGGGTACGGATTTGGACCTCAATGGGCTGGCCACCTGCATCGCGCACCACGGTGTGCAGCGACTGATAGCCATTGGGCTTGGGCCGGGCGATGTAGTCGTCAAACTCTTCGGTCACCGGCACAAAACGGCTGTGCACCCAGCTCAGCGCGGCGTAGCAGTCGGGCACCGCCGGCACCACGATGCGCAGCGCGCGGATGTCATAGACCTGATCGAAGCCCAGCGACTTGCCGCGCATCTTCTTGACGATGCTGTAGATGTGCTTGGGCCGGCCCTGCACC
>JAGWTL010000329.1 GCA_028869035.1 Burkholderiales bacterium
GAACGCGCTGACCAAGGCGCGCCATGCGGCGAAGTTGAGCGGCCTGCCGGCCATCGCCGACGATGCGGGACTGTGCGTGGACGCCTTCGGTGGCCTGCCCGGTGTGGACACGGCCTACTACGCCACGCAGCACGGTTACGCCAAGGGCGACGACAACAATGTCACGGCCCTGCTGGAGCAGATGAAGGATGTCACGAATCGCCGCGCGGCGATGGTCAGCACCCTGGTGGCCCTGCGTTCGGCCGACGATCCCGAACCCCTGGTGGCGGTGGGTCGCGTCAGCGGCGAGATCACACGCGAGCGCCGTGGCACCAATGGCTTCGGCTTCGACCCGGTGATGTACATCCCCGAATTCGGAAAGACCTTTGCGGAGCTGCCCATCGAGGTGAAGAACGCCAACAGCCATCGCGGTCGCTCGGCGCGCCAGATGGTCGACCTGATCCGCAGCCACTGGTTCTGAGACTGGCGTCATGCACGACATCCAGCACTACCTGCGCCCCGGCACACTGCAACTCAGCAGCCTGCCACCGCTCTCGCTCTACGTGCACCTGCCCTGGTGCCTGAAGAAGTGCCCCTACTGCGATTTCAACTCGCACGAGATGCGTACGGCCGACATGCCCGAGCAGCGTTATCTGGATGCTTTGGTGGTCGACCTGGAGAGCGCACTGCCTCTCATCTGGGGCCGCAGCGTGCACAGCATCTTTCTGGGTGGGGGTACACCCAGCCTGTTCGCGCCCGAGTCCATCGCGCGTCTGCTGTCGGACATCCGCGCGCGCCTCAAGCTCTCGGCCGACTGCGAGATCACGCTGGAGGCCAACCCCGGCACCTTCGAGAAAGAGCGCTTCCGCGCCTTCCGCGATGCGGGTGTGACGCGCCTGTCGGTGGGCGTGCAGAGCTTCAAGGACGAGCACCTGCAGCGCATCGGCCGGGTGCACGACAGCGCCCAGGCCATCGCGGCGCTGGAAGAAGCCGCGCGCAGCTTCGACACCTGGAACCTGGACCTGATGTATGCGCTGCCGGGCCAGAGCCTGGCAGACCTGCGGCAGGAAGTCGACCAGGCCCTGGCCTTCGCGCCGCCCCACCTCTCGATCTACCACCTGACCATCGAGCCCAACACCTGGTTCGCCAAGCACCCGCCCCAGATTCCCGAGGACGACACGGCCTACGCCATGCTGGACCTGATCACCGAGCGCACGGCCGCCGCCGGCCTGCAGCGCTACGAGGTCTCGGCCTATGCGCGCGCCGGGCATCACTGCCGGCACAACCTCAACTACTGGCAGTACGGTGACTACCTGGGCATCGGCGCCGGGGCGCACGGCAAGATCAGTTTTGCGCACCGCATCGTGCGCCAGGTGCGCACGCGTGAGCCGCGTCTGTACATGGAACGCGCCCTGGCCGGCAACGCCGTCGCGCAGGAAGAAGAAGTCAAGCGCACCGACCTGCCCTTCGAGTTCATGCTCAACGCCCTGCGCCTGCGCCAGGGTTTTGCCCTGGGCGAGTTCGGCGAACGCACCGGCCTGGCCATCACGGCCATCGCGCGCCAGCTCGAGGAGGCCGAACGCAAGGGCTGGATCACGCGCGACTTGCAGCGCGTGCAGCCGACCGAGCTGGGCTTCGACTTTCTGAGCGACCTGCAAAGCCTGTTCCTGCCCGATCCGGCCTGATGGTCATGCAGGCCGCTGCCCGCTATAGTCCGCACAGACAGGGCAGGAGGCAGGCGCATGTTCTCGATCTACGGTGAAAGCGGGCGTATCTTTCGCGGTGCGATGGAAGACCTCTGGCGCGTCGAGGCGCTGCGCGCGGCCATGCGCACGCGCCGCCTGCAGGCGCATGAGCCGGCCACCGGGGTGCTGGGCGGCGCCGGGCAGGCCGTGTTGCCTGTGTCAGCCCGCAGTCATGCCGCCGGTGCCGCCCTCAGCGCCTACGCCCAGGCCGGTCACCTGGGGGGCGAACGCCATCCCCTGAGCCGTGTGGCCGATGTCATGAGCCGACAGGTTACGACCGTGGGCCTCGAGATGACGGTGCTGCAGGCCTGGCAGCTGCTGGGGCAGCAGGGCATGGGCCAGGCGCCGGTGTTGTCCCAGGTCGGTGAACTCGTGGGCCTGCTCACGCGCGCCGAGTTGCTGAATCTGGAGCGCCTGCCCCGGCCCGACGCCCCGGCCCTGGTCTGGCGCGCCCTGCTCCTGGAGCCTGTCGCAGCCGTGATGCTCAGCCCTGTGCCGGCCGTCAGCGAAGACACGGATCTGCGCCGTGTGGCGCGTGTGCTGCTGGACACGCGCCTGCCCGGCCTGCCCGTGGTGAGCGAAGAGGGGCAACTCGCCGGCTTCATCTCGCGCAGCGACATCCTGAAGGCTGTGGTGCACGATCCGCCGCTGGATCTGTGGAGTTGAGTCTGCGAAACCACCGCGTCATCGATTACCATCCAGCAGTAAAAAGACCCTGCTGTCGTCTCCAGATGAAACGCCGCAAGATGGCCGCACGCCAACCATGATGGGGAGACACATTCGGTGCTCGCAAACCTGAAGACCTACTGGCGCTGCGACGCCCGGTATTTTCTGCCGGCTGTGCTGGTGTTCATGGTGGTTATGGCCTTGCCGCCCTTCCCCCTGTTTGAAGACCGGGCTTCGAGCATGCTGCAGCTGCACCTGGTGCTGGAGTTGTTTGCCGTCATCGTCGCGATCCTGATCGTGGTGGTCTCCTGGCATGACCTCAAGCATCAGGGCCGGCCCGAGTCGGGCATCCTGCTGGCCGGCTTTGCCGTGGTGGCCTTCGTGGACCTGGTGCATGCCCTGACCTATGACGGCATGCCCAGGCTGGTTATCGAGAGCTCCACGCCGCGCGCCATCTTCTTCTGGCTGGCGGGCCGTACCCTGGTGCTGACGACGCTGTTCCTGGTGGTGTTGCACCTGCGTCCGCAACTCTCGCGTTACGTCTGGCTGGCCCTGGCGGTCGTGCTGGGCACCGGCCTGTTCTGGCTGGGCACCTGGGGGCTTGACTGGGTGCCGACCACCTTCGTTACCGGCAGCGGTGTTACGACCGTCAAGCGTAACTACGAGTACGGCCTGTTCGCCGGCTACGTACTGCTGGCTCTGCTCTTCATCTACCGCGCGGAAGCGGACAACCGCCAGCGTTTCTTCGCCTTTGCCTCCTCGTGCCTGATCATGGCCATGGG
>JAGWTL010000330.1 GCA_028869035.1 Burkholderiales bacterium
ACGGCATCCGCATCGAAGGCCTGCGCAAGCGCTACGGCGAGGGCGACACCGCGGTCGATGCGCTGAAGGACGTCAACATGGTCGTCGCGCCCGGCGAGGTGGTCGGCCTGATCGGGCCCTCGGGCTCGGGCAAGAGCACCTTGCTGAAGTGCCTGGGCGCGGTGATCGAGCCCAGCGGCGGCAGGATGGTGCTGGGCGGCGACACCATCTACGACGACGGCTGGAAGATCCCCGACCTGCGCGCGCTGCGCCGCGACAGCATAGGCTTCGTCTTCCAGGCGCCCTACCTCATTCCCTTCCTCGACGTCACCGACAACGTGGCCCTGCTGCCCATGCTGGCGGGGCAGCCCAACGCGCAGGCGCGCTCGCGCGCCCGGGAATTGCTGAAGGCGCTGGACGTCGACCATCGCGCACGCGCGCAGCCTTCGGAGCTCTCCGGCGGCGAGCAGCAGCGCGTGTCGATCGCCCGCGCGCTGGCCAACCGGCCGCCGGTGATCCTCGCCGACGAACCGACCGCGCCGCTGGACAGCGAACGCGCGCTCGCCGTGGTGCGCATCCTCGACCAGATGGCGGTGCAGTACAACACCGCCGTCATCGTCGTCACGCACGACGAGAAGATCATCCCGACCTTCAAGCGCATCTACCACATCCGCGACGGCCGCACCTACGAGGAGGCGGGCGAAGGCCGGGTGTTGTGATTCAGGTTAGCTGGCATGCCCTGCGGGCAGATGTGACCCTGCGCCGCAAAGCGTGGTTCAGCTTGTCAGCTGAGACCACGCTTTGTCCAACCGCTTGATGCTCACCGGCTGCGGCGTGCGCAGTTCCTGGGCGAAGAAGCTCACGCGCAGCTCCTCCAGCAGCCAGCGGAATTCCTGCAGGCGCTCGTCCATCACGCCCTTGCGCTCGGCCACCAGGCGCCAGTAGCGCTGTTCCTGTGGCTTGAGTTCGGCCAGACGCGCCGCATCACGGGCCGGATCCGCGCGGTATTTGTCCAGGCGCAGGGTGATGGCCTTGAGGTAACGGGCAAAGTGCTGCAGCTGGGGCCAGGGCGTCTGGGCGATGAAACGTTTGGGGCACAGACGCTGCAGTTGCTGCGCGCAGTCGGCCGTGGCCTCGGGCGCATTTTTCGTGTCCTTGATCTTGCGCGCGGCGGCGGCGTACTCCACAAGAATGACACCGGCCAGACGCGCCACCTCGTTGGCGATCAGGGTCAGGCGCCCCCGGCCCTCTTCCAGCCGGCGCTTGAAGTCGAATTCGTTGGCCGGCAGCGGGTCGAGCAGGAAGGCGCGCTCCAGCGCCACGTCGGTGATCTGGGCGCGCAACTCTTCCATCGTCCCCAGCGGCATATAGGCCACGGCCATCTTCTGCAGATCGGGGATGTTCTTTTCGAGGTACTTGAGCGCGTCCCTGATCTGCAGGGCGAAGAGGCGGCGCAGGCCCCCACGGTGTTTGGCCGCGGCGACCTCGGGCTCGTCGAAGACCTCGATGCCCACGGCCTCGCCCAGGTCGATCAGGGCCGGGAAGCCGATCAGCGTCTGCCCGCCCTTGCGGATCTCCATGAGCTCGGGCAGCTCGCCGAAGGTCCAGGCGGTGTAGCGCTGGTCTGCGGGGACGGTGGGCTGGGTGGGTTTGCCCTTCTCCGTCCGCCCTGACTCCTCCGTTCGGGCTGAGCCTGTCGAAGCCCTGCTGACGCGCTGCCCTTCGACAAGCTCAGGGCGAACGGTATTAGATTCCGTTGGCGACGCCAGCTTGAGTCCGGCCAGGGCCTGAAAAGCACCGCGTGCCTGCGCACCGAGTTCGGCCTTGAGCGCACCCAGGTTGCGGCCCGTGCCCATCTGGCGGCCGTGTTCGTCCACCACACGGAAGTTCATGAACAGGTGGGGCGCCAGCATGTCGAGCTTGAAGTCCGCGCGCTTGACGTCCAGGCTGGTGATGTCGCGCACTAGTCTGAGCAGCGCGTCGGTCAGGCCGCCGCGGCCGAAGGCCTCGGGCGTGCCCAGGGTCTCCGCCAGCCTGGCGGCCGATTCGGGCAAGGGCACAAAGCGGCTGCGCGGGCGCTGCGGCAGGCTCTTGAGCAGGGCCTGGATCTTGTCTTTCAACATGCCGGGCACGAGCCACTCGCAACGCTCCTCGTTCACCTGGTTGAGCACGAAGAGCGGCACGCTGACCGTCAGGCCGTCGCGCGGGTCGCCGGGTTCGTGCAGGTAGCTGACGGCGCAGTCCACACCGCCCAGGCGCAGGGTCTTGGGGAAGGCGTTGGAGGTGATGCCCGCGGCCTCGTGACGCATGAGCTCTTCGCGCGTGAGCCGCAGCAGGTCCGGGTTTTTCTTGCTCTCTTCGCGGTACCAGCGTTCGCACTCGAAGCCGCTGCAGATCTCGGCCGGCAGCTGCTGGTCGTAATAGGCGTAGATGAGTTCGTCGTCCACCAGCACGTCCTGCCGGCGCGACTTGTGTTCCAGCTCCTCGACCTGACGGATCAGCTTCTCGTTGGCGGCGATGAAAGGCAGCTTGGTTTCCCACTCGCCGCCCACGATGCCTTCGCGGATGAAGATTTCGCGCGCGGCCACGGGGTCCACCCGGCCGTAGTTGATGCGCCGCCCGCTGTAGACCACGATGCCGTAGAGCGTCGCGCGTTCCAGGGCCACCACCTCGGCCGCCTTCTTTTCCCAATGCGGGTCCAGCAGCTGTTTCTTGAGCAGATGGCCCGCCACCTGCTCGATCCACTGCGGTTCGATATGGGCGATGCCACGGCCGAACAGGCGCGTGGTCTCCACGAGTTCGGCCACCACGATCCAGCGGCCGGGCTTCTTGCTCAGATGCGCGCCGGGATGGCGGTGGAACTTGATGCCGCGCGCGCCCAGGTACTCACCGCTGGAATCCGTCTGCCCTGAGCCTGTCGAAGGGTCCAGCTTGCAGCCCACGTTGCCCAGCAGGCCGGCCAGCATGGACAGGTGCAGCTGTTCGTAGCTGGCCGGGGCCGTGTTGAAATGTTGCCCCCACGCTCCGCGCTGCGCGTCGTCGCTGCCCCCCGAGGGGGCCACGCCCTGCTTGGGGCGGCCCGACGCCGGGCGTAGCCACCCGTGCTCGGTCACCACGGTCAGCAGCTGGCTGTGGATGTCGCGCCATTCGCGCACACGGCGGATGTTGACGAAGTTCTGGCGCAGCAGCTG